>JASEGF010000157.1 GCA_030017935.1 Bacteroidales bacterium
TTAAAAATAAAATATCAGGTACTGTTTATGTACAATTTGTTGTTGAAAAAGATGGTAGTATTAGTGATGTTAAAGTTGTTAGAGGGATAGGTGGTGGCTGTGATGAAGAGGCTGTAAGAGTAATAACAAAAATGCCTAATTGGATACCTGCAAAGCATAAAGGCATACCAGTGAGATTTTTTTATGTAATACCTATTACATTTGTACTACCATAGTTATTTAGATAAATACATAAAACAATTAATAAAAAATTGATATAAATATTTTAACTTTTCGTAGTTAATTGTGTATATTTGCATCGAACTAATAAGAAAAAACAAGTTTTTAGAGGTGCCCATAAGTTATCTTAAATAACATTGTGAAACTTGACAAATAATAAAATATTTAAACTATAACATAAAAATGTTAAAAATACCCCCTATTCACTTCATATCCTATTTTTGCATTTAATAAAAAAATCTTATTCCCTCTATTTTTACGATTTCATTAAATTTGTAAATTAATTTTATCATTTATAATTTTTTATGAGTATAAATAAACTTTCTGTAGTTATTATAACATATAATGAAGAAAAAAATATTGCACGCTGCATAAATTCTGTTAATCAAATAGCTGATGAGGTAATAGTGGTAGATTCTCATTCAATAGATAAAACTAAAGAAATAGCAATATCTAATGGAGCTAAGGTGATAGAACATACATTTGAAGGACATATTCAACAAAAAAATTTTGCTCTGCAGCAAGCTAATTTTTCTTGGGTATTATCATTAGATGCAGATGAGGCTTTATCTGATAAGTTAAAAAACAAAATACAAGAAATAAAAAACAATCCTACAGCTGATGGATATACTATGAATAGGCTTACATATTATTGTGGTAGATGGATAAAACATACTGGCTGGTATCCAGATAAGAAACTTAGACTCGTTCGTAAAGAACTAGCTCAGTGGAGTGGTATAAATCCTCATGACAGACTCGAGCTTATTAATAGTAAAAATATTAAGCATATAAATGCTGATATACTTCACTATTCATACTACAGTCTATATGATCATCTAAATCAATTGGATAAATTCACTCTAATCTCTGCAAATGAACTGTATAAGGCTAAAATAAATCCAAATTTTTGGCATTTTTTTATAAAACCTGTTCATAAATTTTTAAATCATTATATTTACAAAGCTGGTTTTTTAGATGGATACGAAGGCTTTCAAATATCAATAATCTCTGCTTATGGTGTTTTTTTGAAATATGCTAAATTGAGAGAAATGTATAGAACCAATAAAAATATTTAAACTTATAATAAAATTTTTTTAGCTAGCAACAATGAATAAAGAGCAAATATCTATGATCTTAAGAACTCTACCCAAGAGTCCTGGTGTTTATAGATATTATGATAAAGATGATCATATTTTATATGTAGGCAAAGCAAAGAATTTAAAGAATAGAGTATCCTCATATTTTCGTACACAGCATAATAGTGCCAGACTAAGAATAATGGTTAATAAAATTGAACGTATCGAGACTACTGTTACTAATACTGAATTAGAGGCTCTACTACTTGAGAATAATATGATTAAAAACTTGAAGCCTCGTTATAATATGCAATTAAAAGATGACAAAAGTTATCCATTCATTGCTATAACCAATGAGCCTTTTCCTCGTATCTTTTTAACTAGAAATAGACATATTCCTAATGCAGAATATTATGGCCCTTATGCTTCTGTGAGAAATGCAAAATCTTTATTAGAATTGATACACAAACTATTTCCACTGCGTACTTGTAAACTTAATTTATCTGAAGAAAAAATTAAAAATGGTAGCTACAAAGTATGTCTGGAGTATCATCTCAAAAAATGCAAAGGCCCATGTGTGGGATTGATAACCGAAAATGAATATGATGATTATATAAATCTAGCTAGAGATATCATAAAAGGTAAAACTAAATTAGTAGAAAATTATCTTTATGAAAACATGCAAAAAGAAGCCAAAAATCTTAATTTCGAGGAGGCGCAACAGTGGAAAATTAAATGGGAAAGATTAAAATCATATTCTTCTCGTAGCATTATAGTTACTAATCAAGAGAATAATTTAGATGCTATTAATTTATTAGAAGATGATAATCAGGCATATATAGCAGCTATCAGAGTAGAAAATGGGTCAATAGTGAATAGTCGAGTTTTTCACATAGAAAAAAAATTAAATGAATCTCCTGAAGAGCTTTTGCTTTATGCTATTGGAGAATTATTTGAACAATGGGATGGCTTACAACCTGAACTTATTGTCCCATATCCGATTTCTTTTCCTATCGATAATGTGCAAATAACTGTCCCTAAAAAAGGTTATAAAGCTGATTTATTGAAATTCTGTCTCCATAATGCGCAAGAGCGAAAAGCTGAAGATGACAAACGTAGATCTCTATCAGATCCTAATAGGTTTACTAATCAATTGTTAGAAAAAGTTAAAATGGATTTGCAATTACCTACTCTGCCAAAACGTATTGAATGTTTCGACAATTCTAATATACAAGGTGCATATCCCGTATCTTCTTGTGTAGTATTTATAGATGGGAAACCTGCTAAAGCAGAATATAGAATTTTTAATGTTAAAACTGTAGAAGGGATAGATGATTTCGCTACAATGCATGAAGTGGTCTATCGTAGATATAAAAGGCAAAAGGATGAGAATAAACCGCTACCAGATCTAATAATTATTGATGGTGGTAAAGGACAATTACATGCTGCATATGATGCTTTGAAAGAATTAGAGTTAGATAATATTCCTATTATTGGAATAGCAAAAAGATTAGAAGAAATATATAAACCAAATGATTCTATGCCCTTGAATATTGATAAAAAAAGTCCTACTCTCAAACTCATACAGCGAGCTAGAGACGAAGCACATAGATTTGGCATCACTCATCATCGCAAATTGCGTAGTAAAAATACTATAAAAACTCAATTAACTGATATCAAAGGTATAGGCCCAAAGACAGCTAATAAATTATTAGAACATTTTGGCTCAGTTGAAAATATTAAAAATGCCCCAGATGAAGAAATAGAGACTATAATTGGTAAAGCTAAACTGAATATTTTGAAAGAAGCTATGAAATAATAAGTGTGTTTGAGTATAATTTATCACATAATTTCATTTTAATAAAAACTATTCAAAATATTTCTTATTTAGGAACTCTAAAAAGCTTATTCCACCTTATTTTACCATCGAATAATGAATAATCCTTATCTAGTGATAACCATACAAAAACTGGCTTGCCTACCATATGATCTTCAGGGATGAATCCCCAAAATCTAGAATCATAGCTATTATGCCTATTATCTCCCATGCCAAAATAATAATCCATTTGGAAAGTATATGTATTAGTAGGTTTATCGTTTATATAAATTATACCATTTTTAACATATAACTTATTATGTTCATAGGCGGTAATAATACGTTCGTAGAAACATAAATTATTTGTATCTAGCGATATAGTTACACCTTTTTTAGGAACAATAATAGGCCCGAAATTATCTTTATTCCAGGGATATTTAGGATCATGAGGGAAAATAGAGTAGTCCCAAGTGGTATCTTCACTTATTTTTAAAGGTTCAGCCATAATAGTACCATATTTTTTTAAAAATTTCTCTTTAATTTCTTCTGTCATAGGCAGTAATAGTACATTAGAAGGATAACCATAATATTGAGCTTTCTGAGCAGATTGTCTAGCATCTTCTCTTGAAATCCCAGTAGACATTATTTGCTCTATAGATAAGTATCTATCTGGTTGCAATTTTACAATATAATCAAACTGAACATATTTAGGAATAGGCATGGGTTCCCCATTTACATAAACCTGGCGATGAATTATTTGAATAGTGTCACCTGGTGTACCTATGCAGCGTTTGATGTAATTGTCTCTTTTGTCTACAGGACGCACTGTTATTTTCTCTGTTTGCAATAGATATTTACGAGCAGCATCATAGAATTTCTTATAATCTTTATCTGTAAGACCATTACTTTGTGCCATTTGTACAGCGAAACTTCTAGTAATAGTATAAAAGCTCATTGCAGGTTCGGCTATCACAACTGTGTCGCCTTCTGGGAAATTAAATACTATCAATTTGTTGCTCTCTATGTTTTCTAAAGCAGGATAACGATAATATGGTAGTTGAATTAATTTAGAGTATGATGGAGTAGTTTTCGTCAAAGGTAAAATATTATGAGCAAAAGGAAATGATAGCGGTGTATTGGGGATGCGTACACCATAATGAATTTTACTAACAAACAAATAATCACCTACAAGCATAGATTTTTCCATAGAACTAGTAGGTATAGTGTATGCTTCTAGAAAAAACATTCTAATAATCGTAGCTGCTACAACAGCAAAGATTATAGCTTCTACCCATTCTTGGGTCTTACTTAATTTTTTGATTTTTTGCTCTCCAACTGGGATGTATCCATCTTTTATAAATCCTAAATATGGTAAATAAACAAATGGAAAAAGAATAATCAATATTTGATTTAAAATATTATAACGATTAAATCCTTTGAGTAACTCTATTAACATTAGCATTACCATGAATAAATTGATAAAAGGCACCAAACTCCAAATTACCCATGACCATTTCTTACCAATTATTTTTGTCCATATCACTAAATTATATATTGGTACGAAAACTAACCAGAAATTGTATCCAGCTTTTCTATAAACAAATCCTAACCCTATTATGCATGCTAAAAAAAGCAATATAGTGATTATCATTACAATGTCCATAATTAACAATTTTTTAAAAAATATTATGCAAATATAAACGTAAAAAATAAATAATTATTTATTTAGTTTTAATATTAATATCAAATTATAGGTTCTATGACGTTTAGTGTGTGTAAAGATTAAAAAAATAATTTTATTTATTATAAAGCAATTAAATATTAACCTCAGAGTCACAATGAAGGCACAAAGAACACAGAGAATGATAGAATTAAATTGTCTAAACTATTATTTGTTGGATTAAAGGATTTTAGGATTGAATTTACTATTTATGCTTATTTGTGTGCATTTGTGTACAATAAATACCCACAATATTTATAATTTTATTCACAGATTTACACAAATTAATAATGATTGTTTAGTTTTTTGAGTACATTTGTAAATTAATTTATATCTTGCTAAACTCCCTATTTTATTACTAATCACTAATCATTAACCACTAATCAACTTTAATTAGTCGTCCCTTAAAAAGTCAATTTTAATATTTTATTTTAAAAAATAGA
>JASEGF010000158.1 GCA_030017935.1 Bacteroidales bacterium
TCCAAAATGCTAAAGAAATTCCTGATATACCAACTCCTCCTGACAAATCTAAATGATTGAAAAACTAAATTTAATCTATAATAGGAGATTTTTTTTACTTTTTAACATAGATTAGTTAAATATAAATTTAATAAATGTAGTTTAAAATATAATTAAAAATAATGTTTAGAAAAATTGTAAATATATTCGCAGTAGTAATATTTGTAGCAATATGGTTTTTGCTATATTTTTTTAAGTCTAATTATGAGCATTCCACATTCCAAGAAATCGAGAACGTACATCCACAATCTAATAATATAAAAATAGCTCCATCTACACCGGTTTTTTATGATTCTACTAAACAACAAATTTATGGATTTTGCAAAGAAAATTCGCAAAATGAGATTTCACAATTCTTTCTCTTCTCTTTAAAAGATGAAAATATTGATTTTTATCCTTTACCAACAAAATATAATAAACTTTTAGGCTATGCCAAAAATGAATCAGAATATTTTTGGATGTCATATAATGATAGCTTATCATCCTTAATTAAATTTAATAAAAGACAAAATGAAATCTCTATTTACCATGATAGCATTTTATTAGATATAAATCAAGTAATCGGTTTTGGGCTCAAAAATAACAAGCCAGAAATAGCATTGCGAAATCCATTAAAAAATAATATAATTATTTATACTTTTTCGGATACAGTAGCAGATGTCAGATTGGTGAGATTCCCTATATTTTATCAATCATTCTCTTTGCCTACCTTAGGATATATAAAAAATAATAATTGGCAATTTCTATGTAAGGCTCTTTATAGTGAGCAGCAAGATTTTTGGAAAAGATATGATACTACAAAAAATTTAAATATTATTAGATTTCAAGAAAATGTTGCATTGCCATTTTTCTATGATTTATTGCCATATCCATATTATACACCTATTACTAGTCTACCATATTATTATTTTCATTATATACCTACCTCGCATTTATTATTTAAAGCTGGTCATTTTAGTTATATAGATAATCCCACTCCTAATAAAAATACTATTAATGTAAAAAATAATATTATATGGAGCTTGCTAGATGACAGTATTTATATGAATTTTTTGCGATATGATACGATAGTAACATTATTAAGCATAAAAAAAGAACTAAAAAATAATAAACAATATTTCTATTCATTATCAGATACAGACTACAAAAATTTATTATTTTTTGTACCAGATACTACTGAAATATACTCATATGCATATCTCAATGAAGATAGTATTTTACTTTTAACAAATGATTTTCAATATTTATACATAGATAAACAAGGTAATAGCTACGCAAAATTTAATATTATTGATAATATTTGCATTACTATAAATGAAAATTTTTCTCAAAAAATGAAGATCTTAGATGCAAACATTCCTGGCGTGAAAGCACTTGGCTTCTATTTAATAATTTCTGGACCATTTATTTTATGGTTTTTGGTATGGTTAGTTGCTTGGCTTTTTAAAATTTTTAAGAAAGATAAAGACAAATATTCATATTATACTTCCTATAAAAGAAAAAAGAAAGAGAATACAATTTTTCATCAAACTTTTATAGGTTCTATCGTTTATATTGCTATTTCGCTAATACTTTTTAATAATTTTTTATTAATTTTTAATATTATCTAAAATTGTTATTAATTAGCGCATAAATCAAGAATAATCTAATATTAATTTTTAAATCCTGATTGCTAAAAATTTAAATTTATATGGTAAAATGTGTATATTAAAATATCAAAGATAAAAAAATAATGATTATATTTATTTAGCCATTTAATATCCATAGAAATATGTTTGATTTTTGATAATAAAAATTTAACATTAATTTAATATTAATTATTTATCATATTTTTATAATTTTACCCAAAAATTATTAGGATATGAAAACAAAACAATTTTTATTGATTATAGCAGCCATGAGCTCTATAGTTTTAGTATCATGCAAACAAACAAATACAACCACTAAAGAAGCTAATAAAGAAGCCAATAATGATCATCTAATAATGTCTATCTTGTATCAACAGAGGGCTGCAGAATATGAAGCTATGTGCTATCAAAGCTACAACCTTGCTAAGCAAATTGTAGATCAAAAATTAAAAGCTAATCCCAAAGCTAAAAATTTAGCTATAATCACTGATATAGATGAAACAGTTCTAGATAATAGCCCATATGAGGCTGCATTGGTTATCAAAAAATATGTTTTTCCCGATAAATGGAAGGAATGGACATCATTAGCTAATGCTAAACCTATACCAGGATCTCTAGATTTTTTTAATTATGCTGCATCTAAAGGTGTTACTATATTTTACATTACTAATAGAGATACAGACGAAAAGCATGCAACCATAGAAAATTTAAAAAAATTAAATTTCCCATTTGCAGATTCAGTGCATGTGATGACAAGAGATAGCATATCTAGCAAAGAAATCAGACGTAATAAAGTGAGAGAAAACTATGATGTGATTTTATACATTGGAGATAATCTAGCAGATTTCAATGATTCATATTTAAAAACTTCAATGGACTATAGACACCAAACTGCATTAGAGCAAAAAGATTCATTTGGTTCGATTTATATCGTATTGCCTAATGCTATGTATGGCGAATGGGAAAGTGCGATGTATAACTTTAACTATAACCAAAATACAGACTCTATCAGAAGAAGTTTATTGATAACTTTTTAATGTTAGCTTATGAAGTTTAATCATTTCCACTGTTTTGTAGTAAAAACAATTTACAAATTCAATAAATTAAATATATAAATTATGGAATGGTATTATCTATTTTTAGTTATAATTTTATTAATTTTAGCAATTTATGATTTAACTGTTGGTGTAGCAAACGATGCTGTTAATTTTTTAAATTCTGCTTATGGTAGTAGAGTCGTAAAGTTAAAAACATTATTAATAATAGCGTCGGTAGCCCTAATTATAGGAGCTGTCTTTGGTGGCGGGATGATGGATGTAGCGCGTAAAGGAATTTTTAATCCACAAATGTTTACCTTTCATCAAGTGATGATAATATTTATTGTGATGATGTTTTCTGATATAATTTTACTTGATTATTTCAATACTTATGGATTACCTACATCTACTACTGTATCAATGGTTTTTAATTTATTAGGTGCATCCTTTGGTGTAGCAATAGGTTTTTTCATACAAAATGGCATTAGATTTAATGAAATTGGTAATTATATTAATGTTTCTAGTACTTTAACTATAATTATCGGTATTTTCACATCAATAATTGTCGCTTTCATTTTTGGTTATATAGTCCAATTTATAATTAGATTAATTTTTTCATATGATTATTTAAAGGTTCATAAGGTAGTGAGAGCTCTATTTAATGCCATCTGTATTGTAGTAATCACATATTTTATATTTTTAAAAGGAATAAATACTTTACCTTTCATTGATGAACAACAATCAGCATGGTTATTTAATCATATTTCCTTAATTTTATTAATTATTGGATTAGTTGCTTTTATAATATTATATATTTTAGAATCAATAAAAAAATATAATAGTTTTAACATAAGCATATTATATGGAGCTTTTGCATTAGCAATGTCATTTGCTAGTAATGATTTAGTGAATTTCATAGGCGTACCTTTAGCTGGACTATCTGCATTTCAAATATTTTCAAATACTGGAGGGGCAGATCCTAATAGTTTCACTATGGAGGGCTTATTAAATCCTAGTTCAAGCAATTCTATTATATATTTATTAATTGCTGGAGTAATAATGAGCATCATACTATTTAGAAATAAAAAATTGAAGACAGTTATGGAGACTGAAATACGGCTAGGTAAACAAGAAGAAACGACTATAGAGCGTTTTTCTGTAAATACTTTTGGTCGTATGCTAGTAGATGTATCATATCATATAAATAAACTATTCGCAGCAGTAAAGGAAACTCGTTTTCATAAATGGTTGAATAATAGATTTGATACACAATATATGGTAGATAAAGATGCTCCTTTTGATAAAGTACGGGCTACTGTTAATCTGATGGTTGCAAGTTCTTTAATAGCTCTTGGTACTTCTCTTAAGCTACCTTTATCTACAACTTATGTAACTTTTATCGTAGCTATGAGTACAGCATTAGCTGATAGAGCTTGGGGACGAGACTCAGCAGTATATCGTATTTCTGGTGTTGTCAATGTCGTTGGTGGATGGTTCCTTACTGCACTTTTCGCTTTCTCCTTAGCTACATTATTAGGATTATTTATTAATTTTACTAATTTTATTGGAATCTTAATAATAATCTTAATAGCTGTCTTTGCACGTATAAAATCTGATAGAAAACATAAACAAATATCAAAAAAATTATCAACAGCTGATTCTATTTCTAGTTTTTCATCTAAAGCAGATGTTAATACTCAAATCATCATTTATGAGAAAATAGTTTTTAAACTCTTGAATGATTCTTCTTTTAATATTTTAGAATCACTAAAAAAAGAAAAAATCTCTATATTAAGAGATTCGTTGAAAAATTATGAAAAAATTAAAGCTGAGGTATCTAATTTCAGAACACTTTTACCTGATATGCTTACAAATATTAAAGGGTTAAATACAGATGAATATCAATATTTTTTAACTAAGATAGAACATCTAGATCAAATTTTAGATGTTATTTATTATATTATAAATCCTACAATGCTTCATTTACAAAATCATCATAAGCCCTTAACAGATTTTCAAATTGAACAATTAAAACGCATCTTTGATATTGTAAATAATATAAGTGATATAATAATCGATGAAAATAAAGAATTGAATGATAATATAGTTCATCTTTTAGAAATGGAAATAGTCCAAGTAAGACGCAATCTGATATCAGTTTCTCTATCGGATGATGAAAATATCAAAATGCCACGTAGAGCTACTATATTAGTTTATAATATACTAAATGAATGCGATAACCTTGTTAGAATACTCTATAGTTTTACAGAAAATAATTATAAAAAAGCTAGTATCTAAGATAGGTAAAAGGTAAAAGGTGATAGGGGGACGAGGAGATTGGGATAATAGGTGATGAGTGATGAGTGATAGGATAAGGATTTTAGTAAGATATTAGTTTGAGAGTGTTAATATAATACCAAGTTGCGTTCTAATATGTAATATTAAGGTGTGGAAAATTTGTTAATGAT
>JASEGF010000159.1 GCA_030017935.1 Bacteroidales bacterium
AACAAATTTAGCACCTGGAGAATATTATGTTACTGTTACAGATTATCATAATTGCTCTGATAAAGATACTGTTCTAATAAAACCTGGGACAGAAGATTGTTATATAACTCATATATATATACCCAATATTTTCGCTCCGGATGGCAGAGGAAATTCAGAGAATGAATATTTGAGAGTATATGGTAAAGGAATTGAAACTATTGATTTTACTATATTTGATAGATGGGGTAATGAGGTATTCCATTCTACTGATATAAATGTAGGTTGGGATGGCACTTATAAAGGTGAGCCAGCCTTAGTGGGTGATTATACTTATGTAATTAAGGTTAGTTATTTAAATGGTAATAATGAATCTTTGAAGGGACATATTTATTTAATACGTTAAAAAATAAAAAAATATATAGCTATGAAAAAATTTTTATTTATAATTTTTTTAATGAGTGTAGGTGCTTTATTGCAAGCACAAGATGTACATTTTTCGCAAATTTATGAAGCACCTTTAGCAATTAATCCTTCATTTACAGGATATTTTGACGGTAATCATAGGATAGCTGGCAATTACAAAAGTCAGTGGAATAATATTCAAAAGGGATTCAGTACTTTTGATTTATCCTATGAATATTCTTTTTATAATCCTGCAAAGCAATCTGGTTTTTTAGGATTAGGTGTCTTTTTCTATAATGATGTAGCTGGTCCATTAAATTTATCTACACAAAATTATACTCTAAATATTGCATATCATGTGAGAGTAGGAGAAGGTAATTATATTGGTGCTGGCATTTATGGTGGATATGTGCAGAAAGCATTTGACGAAGGAGAATTACAATGGGGGAGCCAGTATGATGAAAATTATCCTGGATTTAATCCTGCTTTACCAAGTGGTGAAACTTTCGAAAAAACCTCTTTTGGTGTTCCAGATTTTGGCTTTGGGTTGCAATGGAATATGATAAAAGGTGCTAAAACTATGTCTTCTAATGATGGTTATAGGGTTAATATAGGAGTAGGTCTATTTCATTTAAATCAACCTAAATACCAATTTTATACTGGTTCAGAAGAGCAATTAAAAATGCGAATCGCTATTCATGCACAAGGACAAATAGGCATCGAAAATGCTAATTTATCTATTATGCCAAGATTCCTATATATGATGCAGGGTAAACAAGATGAAATTTTACCTGGACTTTTATTAAGATTTACGCTAAAAGAAGAATCACATTATACTGGATTTGCTCGAGCAATTTATCTAACAGGTGGTGGTTATTATAGAACTGGAGATGCTGCTATTGCTCAACTAATGTTAGAAATAGGTGATTTAGGTATTGGTTTTAGCTATGATATTAATGTATCAGATCTATCTGCTGTCACAAATAGTAATGGTGGTTTTGAAGTTTCTTTGAGATATATAATCAAAAATAAAGCAAATATTAGTTATCATTAAAAAGTATTTTTTGGTAATGAATCTATTGAATTATGATAACATCATTAAAAATTATTTGATATTTTTATCTCAAAATAAAACTAAAATAATTTTTAAATAAACTCAATATTTACTTCTTTTAGTAATTTTTCTTCCAACTGTCGAGCTATACGTCTAACAACGGTTCTTCTAATTTCAAGGTCAACAGGAAGATGAGGATCTTGGTGAGCTTCATTAACTTTAGTTCCTACAAGAAAATAAATTTCATCACTATCAATTAATAATTGTAAGAGTTTGCCGGCAGGTCCACTGGGGATATTGAAAGGAGGATTTTGGTGAAATAATATATCCGAGACCTTACTGAGTGTAAGAATTCCCTCTGTAATAAAATTAGCTCCATCCATATAAGATATTGGTGGTAATTCTGGATCCTCAAATTCAAAAGTATCAATAATTTTTTTATTAAGCTCTCTACTAATAATATCGGCAGTTGTAGCTCCACAAATAACTTTATCACCATTAAAATCATTAAAATATTGAGCCATTTTTTTATCGTCTTTTTCATTAAAAGGTGGTCCAGTAACTACTAGGACCTTACGAGGTTTTCTAAAATAGATAACTCCACAAGTCATATCATCTTTGGGCTGATAATTATCCAGCTTATTAGCCATATTTACAATTCTTTGAGCTAATTTCTGAGCAGAAATAATTGGTTCAGTTTCTAGAGTTTTAGAGATAAAACTAACCACCCTTTCTCTTTCCCAGCCAAAAGGGTATTTATCACTACCCATGCCAGCTTGAGTAATACCATCAGTAATTAAAATAAGTCTATCCTGTAATTGTGGATAAAATGTAGCATGTTTAATTTCTCTTTTATTATTTTGATTATTAACTTCGCTAACTAAAAGGCAATCATGAGTAATAGTGAGCTCATTATTATTACGGAAAATGATAGTTTCTGGATTGTCATGTTCTAGGATTTTGACAGTAGAATCTGGTAAAATATCACAAATAGTAAAAGTAGCATAGCTAATTTTCCTTTCACTACAAACTGGCAAAGTATTCAAAATAATTTCTGCAATACGATATTCCTCTTTATGTTCATAAGTAAAATTGAGAGCCATTGTGGCAGTGAGGGCGGAGAGTACATTGGCTTTTACACCATGTCCCATACCATCAGACAAGACAATGATATAGCGATTTTCTTCCTTAAATTTCTTATAAAGAAAAGTATCACCACAAATTAAAGATTCATTGTGATTTCTAAAAGAAAAACCAATTTCTATAAAAATATTATCTTTAGTAATATCACTTTTCATAAATTTGGATAACTTTATTCAAAATACGTTCTACATCACTAGCACCTTCACCTAGTGAAAAAGCTATTTGCTGAACCATATCTAATTCTTTTTGAATAGCTTTTTTGATTTCATCTACTATCTCTGCTTTATTAACTTCAGGAGTGCTAATATCTTTAATAAGCATAATAGCTAGTGATCGGTACTTAATAGGATATACACTAACATTAAACCATTTATCATTTATCAAAATATCTTTTTGTGTTTCTCCCTTTTGATGAGTGAGAGCATACTCTATCATATTAACTAATGAGATATCTAGTAATTTTTCAATCTGCGAACCTCTGAGACCTGGTATTATTTCATTAATTTCAATAGCTTCTTCACCTAAAATTTTAACAAAAAATTCATTAGAATATTCTACTTTATTTTCTCCATTAACAACTAATATACCTGCAGGGATTTTATGTAAAAGTTCTTTTATATTTTCAATGATCAGAGCGTGCAATTGTAACTCTTCCTTAATTTTTTTATTTTTTTCTTCCTCATCAACAATTTTAGCATTTAATTTTTCTAATTGTACATTTAATTTTTTAATTAGTTTAATTTTATTAGCAATATTGTAATAAATGCACATTTCAGAATTAGCAATTCCTTGGGCAATAGAAGAGGCAAATTCTTCACATGAATCGAAGCCACAATTTTTACAAGATTTTGAAGTAGGAGTAATTTGTAGATAATTCAAGATATCGTCTATTTGCTTGCGAGGTATTTGTGGAAGCTTAATTTCCATATTTTTAAATGTAACTGGCAAAGATTCATTCAAATAATGATTAATATTTTCTTGCCAAGATTTATCATCTAGATCTTTTAAACGTTTTTGAGAGTATTGTAAAACTTGGTATTTTTTCATTATATAATTGCCAGATAGAGTAATAGCTGGCCCCATGATACATCCATTACAATAATAAATATTAAAATGTTTTTTAATAATTTCTATATAATTTAAAAAATCCGTAATAGCATCTTTGAAAAGATTTTCGCCACTACTAGAAATCACATTAGCATTTAGAATATTTTGCTCTTGATTAGTAGCTATTAAAATACCATCCTCAATAGCGAAATAATTACCCCACTTACCTTCTACAAAATCAAAAGAAGAGAACTCTTGTTCAATTTCGGTAATTTCAAATCTTTCAAATAATTTTCTAAGCTCCTCGAAAGTTAAAACTTCATCACTTTTATCAAACTCTGAAAGATCTTTATAAGCAATACATGGTCCTATATAGACAGTTTTAATCGGTTCATTTATAATTTTTTTGGTTAAAAAAGATGCCATTTCAGGTAAAATAGGCAGTGGCAAAAGATTATTAAGTGCTTTGGTAGCATATTTTTGTACATAATTTTGGATAATAGGACATAAAGTAAAAAGATAATATTTTCCTTTATTTTCGTCTAAAAATTTTTTATAATTATTTGCTAATAAATCAGCAGCAAAAGCACCATCAATAACATAATGAAAACCACTCTGACGAATCATTGAAATAAATTTTTTATAATCATTTACGTCAATAAATTCACCTGAAATAGCTGGATCTAATATAGCGACTAACTTTTGTTTATCATTAATCCAAGAAATGACGGTTTCGATAGAATCTCTATAGAGAATAGCATTTTGGGGGCAATGCGAATAACAAGAGCCACAATTGATGCATCTATCCTCAATCAATTCCACATGAGTTTCTTGTGCAGAACTACGAAGAGCATGCACAGGACAAACCTTAATGCAAGAATAGCACATATTACATTTAGAATAATCAATCTGAATTTGAGTTTTCATGAATATTAAAATAATTTAAAATAATTGAACTAATATTTTCGGGAGTTACATGATTATAAATGGTATCGCCTATTTGTAAATTAGGTCCCTCAGCACATTTATCGAAACATCGTTTCCCTCTGAAATCTATAAAAGACTGAAGCTGATACTGCTCAATTAGATTATTAATAATATCTACAAGATTCCTAGAACCTTTACTAAAACATGAACTACCCATGCAGATATAAATAGGAGTTTTGAGATTGTCTTCAGACATCGAAAAAATAATTTTTCAAATTTACAATAAAAAATGGAATAACTAAGGATATTTGTTTTGAGGGTAATGAACATTTTTAAAATGTTTCAAACAGTATATGATATTTTACTTACTATAAAATATTCATACCAAGCAAATCTATCCGACGATGCAAGGTTAAGCATTCTACCGGTATTACTAATGACGCCTTCTGACAAGTATTTACATATCGCTACATACCACATAATGTAGTTTTGCAGGTATTTGGTTGCTACTCCTCTGAACTTTGAATATATCCATTTAGCAAATTCCTCTGACTTAGCCTTCACTATAGCTGTGCTATAAATACCTCGCTTTTTCTTTTTGGCTCCT
>JASEGF010000015.1 GCA_030017935.1 Bacteroidales bacterium
GGACAAAGACTTCTGATGGATTTTCGAAAATGTTATTCATAATTTTTTTTTGCAAATATATAAATTATTTATTACCAAAAAACTTGAATTATAAAAACAATAATAAATTATTTTAATCATTTTACACTCTTCTTTTTGACCTCTATTTGGGATATATATATCCCTATTATTACTATTATCACACTTAATACTTTTAGAAAATGAAATTTCTCCGTCCCCATAATTAATGATATTATCAATGTAATTATAGGTATTAAATTTGCAAAAATGGATGTTCTATTAACGCCTATACGTTTCAATACCATTGAATACAACGAATATGCTACTCCAGTTGCTAACAATGAAAGTATTAATAAGTATATGATGTATTCTGCGTTCCATTGCATTGTTATTAATTCTCTACCTCTAAAAATGACAATAGGTAGAAAATAGATAGCTCCTATTACGGTTTGCCACATTACTATTTGTAATGTGTGATATTTTTTAATTAATCCTGAAAGATAATAATTATAAAAGACAGCAGACATTATCGATAGAAATAGTAATAATAATCCCTTTAAACTGATCTCTTGAAGCTTGCCACCGCTACTAATTGCTAATATGATTCCAAATATTGTTATTAAAGTTCCTATTAACTGATTGGATTTTAATGGCTCTTTAGCTATAAAAAACATGAAGATTTGTATGAATAATGGTATCATAGCTATAAATAATGAAACTATAGTAGGGCTAGTGTACAATAGTGCCCCATTTTCTCCAATGAAATATAAAAAAGGCTCAAATAATGCTAACAATAAAAGATTTTTATAGTCTTTTTTTTCAATTTTTATTGGATTTTTTTTGATTTTTATTACAAAATAAAGTGCTATGCTTCCTAATAATGTCCTTAAAAAAATTAATTGATGTGGCAATAATCCAGCTGTTAGTAGTATTTTAGAAAAAACAAAGCTACTACCCCATATTATCATTGTCAATATAATAGCACCATATATGCCAATCATAGCTTTATTATCTTGTGGCAAAATTACTTCTTTTTAATCTATTAGTGTATAATCATTATTTGTTTTTTATTTTATCCTTAACTTTTTTTACTTTTTTATTTTGATTATTAATTTTTAATTTTGCATAATTAACAAAATTAATTTTAAAAAAATAATGAAACAATTAACAAATATTAATTTTATTTTTAAACGAAAGATAATATTTTTTAATAATAAATTCCCTTTTTGGAATTCTATTTTTATCTTTAGTGTATTGTTTTTAGTTTTATCTGGTTGTAGAGTAGAAGATGGGCAGTCTAGAAATAAATCTAATAACATTATCGAGTTTAATCAATCCATTGTAGAAATTCAAAATTTATTATTAGAAGCTCAAAAAAATTTATTATTCAATAATTTAGATAATGCAAAAGAAATTTTAAATATAGTTATAAATAAAAATCCAAAAGAGGATGTAGCCTATTATTTACTTTCTAAATATTATCAATTAGTTAACAAATGGGATAGTGCAAATTATAATATTAATCTGGCAATTAATTTATCTCCCGATAATTTATATTATTTAGAACAAAGTGCTAATATTCTTGTAAATTTACGTAAACACAAAGATGCTGCACAAAGGTATGAAACTTTAATTGATAAAAATCCTAATATTATTGAATATTATTTCAATGCTGCTCAAATGTATTTAATGGCTTATATGCCAAATAATTCATTAGAGGTTTTAACTAAATTAGAAAATAAACATGGGTTTATGCCAGAGGTAGGTTTTTATAAATATCAAATTTATGCTTTATTGAATAAAAATGATGAAGCTCTCGATGAATTATGGAGATGCATTCAATATGACCCTTCTAATTTGGAATTCAAAAAAGAATATTCTTCTTTTGCCATAGAAAAAGGCAAAGTAACTGCCCTGTATCGTCTAGTACAATGGGCTAAACAGAGAGATAGCAGTGATGGTTATGCTGCTCTCTTTGCTTCTAATTACTATTTCGCTATTAACAAAACTGCAGAAATGAAAAAAGAATTATTAATTGCTATTCAAGATCCTAGAGTCGATTTTCAAGATAAATTACAAGTTATATTATCTAGTCTTGATAATCCTAACATAGATGATACATTTATTAATCAACTTTTTGAGATTTTAAAAAATTTACATAATGATAAAGCTGAAACTTATAATATCATTGGGCTTTATTATCAATCAAAAAATATGTTAGATTCTTCTATTTATAATTTTAAAAAAGCTCTAATGCTAGACTCTACTAATGATGCTACATATAGGAATATAATTTTAGCTTATCAATCAAAAAATGCATATGACAGTATGCTTTTTTATGCTAATAAAGCTTTATCATTTTATCCTGATATTGCAGAATTTTTTTTCTATGGTGGATATGCTGCTTTCATGATCAAAGATTATAATCAATCTATTCATTTATTAAATAATGCATTGAATTTTTTAACAAGTAAAAATAAAAACTTAACTAATACTATCAATGAGCTTTTAGCTAATGCTTACTATGAAACTGGTCAATATAATGAAGCCTTTGATTATTTTGAAAAATCTATAAAAGCAAATCCTACTAATGCAACTTTAAAAAATAATTACGCATATTTTTTAGCCCAACAAGATACTTTATTAGACAAGGCATTAACTTTAATAGATGAAGCTCTTAAATTAGAACCTAATAATCCATCATTTATTGATACTAAAGCTTGGATACTTTTTAAATTAAATAATTTAAATGATGCTAAAAATTGGATTGATAAAGCTTTGATATACAATGATTCAGATCCAGATATCCTAGAGCATGCTGGCGATATTTATTATCTTTTAAATCTGAAAGATGATGCAATCACTTTTTGGCAAAAAGCTATAGAGAATGGCAAAAATCCTGATTTAATAAATAATAAATTAAAAGATAAATAAATACCTCAATGGTCAACATGAATTTCAAACATTTCATTTATATAATTTTTTTTTGTATTTTACTATCCAGTTGTAGAGTTACAAAATCTAATCAGATTTCCACTGATGAACCTCAAAATATAATAACAGATACTGTTTCAATTTCTCAGGAGCCATCTTTCACTAATGTTTTTCTAAAAGCTGATTGTGAACTTATAAGTAACAATAATTCCACTAATTTTAATGCAAATATTATAATTATACACGATAGTGTAATTTGGATTAGTGCTACAGCCATTGCAGGTATAGAAGCATTCAGAATATTATGCACAATAGACAGTATCAAAATTATTGATAGATTAAATAAGGAATATTATGCATCTACTTATCAAGAAATAAATAATAAAATGGGCATATGTATCAATTTTAATCTTCTTGAAGCATTGATAACAGCTAAAGAGTCCAAAAGTTTACAAAAGGAAATTTTACAAAAAAATATAGATTCTACTTATTCTGATTATACTATTTCTCAAATAATTGATATTACTAATGATGAGAGCTGTCATTTTTTACAAAAAATAAAACTATCTTCTATGTCAAATAGAATATTGCAAAATGAGATAAATTATTTAGATAAAGGCACTTTAACTGTTGTATTTAATTATGATGAGTATATAAGCCAGGATAGTTTATTTATACCTCAAAAAATTAATATAGATATTAAAACACTAGAAGGCATTATTTCTCAAATTATAATGAATATCAAGCAAATCAAAATCAATCAAACTATAGCTACACCATTTAGTAAACCGAATTGGAATAAATCAAGTAATTAAATTTTAACGAATCAATAATTCATCTAAAATTAAAAAATAAAAAGGTAAGAAATCATATATTCTTACCTTTTCTCCAAAATTATATTCTAATATTTTTTTAATACTAGAATATTAGAATCCTACGTAAGTAAAATTAATTTCTCTAGGATTAATAGCCATTACAGGTATTTGATAATCATTAAAAAGTACGATTTCATCATCTGGTTTCAACATAAAGTTAAACATATTCACATGGTCAGGATCGGTAATTATAAGTATCAAATCTGCATCTATATTGTGAGCATATTCTATAACTTGTTCGGGAAATTTTTTCGAGCTTTCATTCTCATCATCTTTATAGTCCACGACATATTTCACTTCATTAGCTTTGAAAAGTTGTTCTACTTTAGACAGAATGGTTCGTATCTTAACAGGATAAATAGGATCTACTTTATCTGAACGTACTTTCAGATGTATAGTAGCATCAAATAATTTGCTCACATAGATTGCCCATTTAATTTTTTGTCTAGATTCCAAGGTATCATCTAGCGGAGTTACAATGTTTTTATATGGACGATAGAATTTGTTCTGAACAACAATGAAAGGGATTTTACTACTAGTAATTACTCTACGTGCATAGCTGCCAAAAAAGTTTTGAATACCTTTACGACCGTGTGTGCCCATAACTACTAAAAAAGCATTATGTTCTTCACTAGCTTGAGCTATATCTGTAAATATGCTACCTTCTCTAGCTTCGTACTGAAATGGAATACCATATTGTGCTGATAACTCATCAGCTTTTTCTTGTAATTTTTCATTAACAAGCTCATTAGTAACCTTATAAACATTTAATAACTCACGTGTATCTTTGTTTATAATATGCAATAATACAACAGGAATCTCTAAATCTTTAGCTATATGGGCTGCATGATCTACAGCATAATGTGCTACTTCTGTGAAGTCAAATGGAACTAATATTACACTCATATTTTTTTATTTTAATTGTTTTTCTTTTAATTAGACACGTATTTTTTCTAAAAGTTTAATAACCATATCTAAATTAGCCAATTTCTTTTCATTTCTCAAATTATACGCAGATCTAGTAAAATAGTTATGTTTTTTCAAAAAATCTACCTCTAGCTCATACCAATCTTCTATACTATAATGAATACCATATTCATCTAATTCTTTTCTTAGATTTGATGCCTTTAGGAAATAATCATCTCTACCTAAATAATCTAAATCTGAGTCACACAATACAGCACTCACTCTATCAAAAGGATGTTGAGGCATCTGAGTAGTTCTGATCACTTCATTAATATAAACTACTGATTCCTTATCATATCCATATTTAGGTAAAACAAGGTTTGCTATAGCTGCTGAGGCATCTTCATTTTTTGTATATCTGATTAGATAACCAGCATCATGAAAAACTGCAGCAGTGAATAAATATATTTTATCAATTTCTGAAAAACCTTCTATCTCACTATACATCTCCGCTGATGATAAAACATCTAATGTGTGATCTATACCATGATAATATAGATTCTTTGGTAACCCTTTCGCTAATCTATTTAGCAAATATTGTTTTACACCTTCATAATTCATTTGATTGGTCTACAAAAATTACTTATGGCAAAGATAATAAAAAAATCATTCTTAATAAATATTATAAATTTGCATTTAAAATAAATTTATGACAGAATCATTGCCCAATAATCCTAATAGTACAATGGTAAAAATAGGATCTTTCTTTTTTCATATTCGCAACTATTTATTCCCATTTTTTTATTTAATTCTTTTTGTGCCATCTCCGAGAATTTTTAATTCCTTTTATACTCCATTGATTTTAGGTTTGCTAATATTATTTTGTGGACTATTAATAAGGCAATTAACTATAGGATTAGTAAATATAAATAGAGCTGGTAAAAACAAACAAGTACATGCTGATATTTTACATACTGATGGCTTATTTTCTCATAGTCGTAATCCACTTTATTTGGGTAATGTTCTAGAAATTTTTGGGTTAGCCATTTTATCTAACTCTTTGATTTTTTTAGTCATTATGTTCCCTTTTTTTGTATTTATCTATCAATCAATAATAATTGCTGAAGAGGATTTCTTATATAAAAAATTTGGACAAGAATATCTGGAATATAAAAAACGTGTACCTAGGTGGCTGCCTAATCTTAAAGGCATTAAAAGAACATTTCAATCAATGAATTTTAATTACAAAAGAGTATTGTTAAAAGAATATACAACTACATTTATTGCATTGCTCGCTGCTACTCTTCTTATTATGAAATTATACTATTATTTTTACCCAAGCACATTTATAAGTAGTTTATCATATTTTATAATTTTAATTGCATTATTAATCATCGCATATTTTATAATTAGATATTTGAAAAAATCTCATAAGCTAACTAGTTAAATAAAAATTTTATACAAAAATTTTTAAACGAATCGGGTTAAATATATTAACTTTGCAAAAAAAATATGAAAAAAGTTAATATTTTGTTTATATGTTTAGCATTTATAATTTTAAATAGTTGTACATCTGCACATTTAAATCAAAAATACACATATCTCAATAAAGTACCAGTAAATGCTCAAGTAGAAAATAATTATGCTATAACTAACAAAGTAAAAAATCAGACTGAAGTTACCAATAATGAATTTTTTGCTGATAAAATTAATGATAATATATCAGCTAAGCAAGAAATATCAAGTCCAAGTATCTCAATTGTAACAAATAAATCATCTGCTAAAAAGCAATTTAATTTTAATAAAACCTTTAATTCTCTTAAACCATTTACCTCGATAGAAGCAACCCATTTTAAACAACAATTAAACACATTAGATAATACGTCTATAGTAGATATTGACACATTAACAAAAGTGCTTATAGGATTATTAATCTTGTCATTAATCTTAGTTGTTTTAGATCTAATATTGCCAGGAGATGTATTTTCTATAATTTCTACAATAATTTTAATATTAATTTTAATCTACGGAATTTATTTTCTATTTCAATTATTATAATTAACTTAAAAAAAATTCGTTAATACAAAAACGAAATCATGGATCAAGTGAAAATATTGTGGGTAGATGATGAGATAGATTATCTAAAACCACATATTAAATTTTTAGAAAATAAAGGATATATAGTATATACAGCTACTAATAGCTCCGACGCTATAGATATGTTAAAAAAAGAGAATTTTGACATATTATTTTTAGATGAGAATATGCCAGGAATGGGTGGTCTAGCCATGCTAGAGCACGCACGTAATCTAAACATATCTATACCAGTTGTTATGATTACTAAACATCAAGAAGAGCATTTGATGGAGGAAGCACTAGCTAATAGGATAACAGATTTTTTAATAAAACCAGTTAATCCATCTCAAATACTTTTAACATTAAAAAAAGTATTAAACGAAAAAGATATTCTAAAAAAGAAAATTATTGATGATTTCCAAAAAGATTATCGACGAATAATAAGCGATCTATCTCCATCAATGTCAATAGAAGAGTGGAAAAATATTTATAAAAAAATCGTAGATTATGAAGTGAAATTTCAATCATTAGATGAATCCATATTTAATGATACGATCATAACATTAAAAGAAGAAGCTAATGATATCTTTGCGAAATATTTTATTCAAAATTATCCAAACTGGTTAAAAGATCCTGAAAGTCAAACTATCACACTTTCACACAATTTATTAAAACAATATTTATTCCCATATTTAAATGAACAATCACATGTTTTATTTATTTTGATAGATAACCTGCGTTATGATCAATGGGTAATGTTTAAACCTGTTTTTGAAGAATATTTTCAGATTATAAATGAAGATTTATATTGTAGCATTTTGCCTACTACAACTGAATATGCACGTAATAGCTTATTTAGCGGATTACTACCTAATGGAATTGCCCAGCTCTATCCTAATTTACTAGAAGGAGATGAAGATATTAGCTCAAAAAATCAATTCGAAGATGAATTATTTCTCAATTACTTAAAAAGATATGGCAAAAATTTAAAAGTTAATTTTTTTAAAGTTCTCCACCCTCCAATGGCTCAAAGATACATTAAATCAATAAATGAATTAAAAGATAATAATATTAATGTATTAGTATATAATTTTATAGACACTTTCGCACATGCTAAAACAGAGGTAGAACTTGTGAAAGAATTAGCTAAAGATGAGATATCTTATAGAGCTGTTACATACAATTGGTTTATTCATAGTATACTAATGGATGTAATCAGATGGGCTGCAGATAATAATTTTTCTATCTTTTTAACTACAGATCATGGCTCTGTGCAAATAAAAAATCCTATAAAGATAATAGGAGATAGAGAAACTAATACTAATTTAAGATTTAAAACGGGGAAAAATCTTTCTGTAGATGATAAAAAAGTATATAGAGTACGCAAACCTGATCAAATAGGATTACCAATTCAGAATGTGAGTGATTCATATGTATTTGCTTTGAGATATGATTTTTTTGTTTATCCAAATAATTATCAATATTATTCAAAATATTTCGCTGACAGTTTCCAACACGGTGGCATATCACTCGAGGAAAATTTAGTGCCACATGTGTTTATGAAACCAAAATAATTGTTTAAAATCAAAAAAAAATTGAAGATAGGGGGATGTAAAGGGATTGTTCAAAATATTTAAATGTTATAAATTAAATATGTTTTTGACATCAAATCGCAGTACCGCTCCCACGCCTGCCTATCCGACGCCGCCAAATTCAGCAACCTCCCCGTGTCTTCTATAATCTTCTCCGCCAAATACTTCCCCTTAACAACTTTTTCATTAAGGGATAGAAAATGTTTCTAACATTTTCTATCCCACTTTTGTCAATACTATTTTACATTAATTATACCCTATTTCTAATAATTTATATTCTCTCTATTAATTCTACAGAATCATTATTTGAAGATGTGGATATCTTATATCCTTCTAATACCGGTATGCGTATAGTATATTTTTTATTTCCCTTATTCACTAATTTATCGCTTATTAACCAAGGATTTATTTTTTTAAAATTATAATAAGAAACATTCATTTGATGACAAAATAAAGGCAAGTTATTTATAGTAGAGTCTATCACAATTTCTTCATATTTGTATTTTGGATAAATCTCATAAGTAGGTATATAAAAACCGAAATTTTTTAATGACTGGTAAATAATTTTAGTAGCTATAGCTCTAGAAATATACCTGGCTGTTTCAGAGTTAATCACTAAATCCCAAAAATTATTAGTATATTGTTCATTTATTTTTATTTTTATATAGTTTTCACCAGAATTATATGCGGCGATTGCTAAAAACCAATCTCCAAACATATTGTATAAGTCTTTTAGATAAGACAAAGCAGCTATAGTAGATTTTTCGAAATGTAATCTTTCATCTACATCATCTGACACTTCTAATCCATATTTAATAGCAGTGCCTTTCATAAATTGCCATATTCCTTTGGCTCCAGCGGGAGATGTGGTAGGTACTAAATTACTTTCTATTACTGCAATGTATTTCAAATCTATGGGTAGTTTATTATTTTTTAACTCCTTTTCTATATATGGTAAATACCTATCTGTCTGCTTAATAGTTTTTATTAGTAATGAATGGAAATAAGTAATGCTATACAGCTCTGTCTCGACTCTTTCTCTGATATATGGGTTTGTTAAATCAACTAATTGCCCAGCAAAGTATATTGTATCAGGCAGAGTGAAAGTAACAATTTTATATTTATCTTGTAAATATTTATAATCGTATTCATCTTTATTTGATTTATTTGAGAAAATAAATAAAGATGTAAAACAAACAATTAACAATATTATTATAAATCTATTGATCTGTAATTTTTTTATTTTTTTCATTAGGATATGATTTTGCTATATGGGTAAAAGACGCATATAAAAGAAAAGCAAAGATAATAATTAAATATGTAAAAATTCCTAAATAAAAAAAACTATTTAATTGATTAATGTTATTTATAAAGTTATAACTAACCAAAAAATTTAACATAGATATAAATATCATTAATAATAAAACTTGAGTATTAGTAAAGCCTAAATATACTAGATGATGTGTCGTATGATCTTTGCCTCCTAATAATGGTGATCTGTGATGCAATATTCTTTTTAAAAAAGTAATAGAAGTGTCCAGAATAGGTAAACAATATATGACTGCAACTAAAATAAAAGGTACTATCCAATGATAAGTAGTATTAGGCAATAGAGAGTCGAGATTCCAAATGTATTTAATACCCCACATAGCTATTATAAACCCCAAAAACATACTACCGCTATCTCCCATATAAATTTTAGCTTTTGGCCAATTAAATATCATAAATCCTACTAAAATGCCAATGATTATTAATAAAGAAGCCACATTTATTGTATTTATATTATTTAATAGAGAAATCGATAAAATAGTCCCCGCTATTCCAATAACACTAATTGCAGCGGTGCCATCCATATTATCTAATAAATTTGTAGCATTCATTATACCCACTATCCATAATACAGTTAATAAATAATTAATCCATATACTATCAAAAACATTAATACTTATTCCACCGATGATCATTATAACGCTAATAATTAGCTGGGTGAGGAATTTAATTATGGGATTTAAATAAAATACATCATCGAATAATCCCAGTAAATATGATAGTGATGCACCAAATATTACGAATATTATTTCTTTTGAATTTATTTGAAAACCTTGATAAATACTATAAAAATTTAAAAAAATAATTGCAAGTAAGAAAATAATAAAAAATGCTGTACCTCCTAAGGTAGGAGTATGTTCATTAGTCCATCTTTCTTGGTTAACTTTCAATTTGCCTTTTTTTAATCTTTTGGCAAAGTTTATTAGCAAAAAATTTAAAATTATACTAAATAAGAATGAGCAAATAAATAAAAGAAGGTAGAGGTAATAAATATTAAAAAACATAAAATAATAAAATCAAAATCAAATTTATAAAAAATATTTAATATGAAATTAATAAATAAAAAAATTTGAATAGTGGAGTGTTGTTTAAATGGTTTAATAGTTTAATACAGTTTAAATTACTAAAATTATAGAAAAAGTTTAATGTAGTTTTAATATAATAGTTTAACCTCATGAAACTTGAAAAAGTTTATCGTAAACTTTATATATAATGTTACAAAAATTCATAGATTAATATAATAATTTTGAAATTCATTATCTGCTTAAATTAATACTGCATTTCCCTAACACAGATTTTTCTTTGTTTCTTTCTATTTTTAGCTAAAAAAGAAAAATTTAAGTAGAAAGTTTTTATTAATATAATGTCTACTTTGCCTTATTCAAATATTTAGTAGTAATTGTATCAGATTTCAAAAAATCTTCTATATTACCTTGGAAAATCAGATAACCACCCTGGTAGCCACCTTCTGGACCAAGCTCTATCACCCAATCTGCTTGCTTGATTAATTCAACATTATGCTCGATATAGCATATAGTGTGGCCTTTGAGTATTAACTCTTTTAGACTTTTGAATAGCATATCTACATCATAATAATGCAAGCCAGTTGTAGGTTCGTCAAAGATAAATAAGGTTTTATCCATTTTATTGCCAGCACCTATATAACTAGCTAGTTTTAGTCTTTGTGCTTCGCCGCCAGACAAAGTATCTGTAGATTGTCCCATTTTCAAATATCCTAATCCTACTTTTCTAAGTAGTTCTAATCCATTTAAAGTTTGAGTAATCAAATTCTCTATTTTTTTATTTTTAGCAAAACTATACTGAGACTTGAAAAAATTATAAGCATCATCTATAGTCATTTCTAGAATATCATAAATATTTTTTTGACCAAATGTTACCTCCAGCACATCATCTTTAAATCTTTTACCATGACAATCTTCACAAGGAATTTTAACATCAGCCATGAATTGCATTTCTATAATTATGTATCCATCGCCTTTGCAGGTTTCACAACGCCCTCCTTCTGTGTTAAAAGAGAAGGTGCTCGGTTTGTAACTACGTTGAATGGATAAAGGCATTAGACTATACAGCTCTCTAATATAATCGAATATCTTTAAAAAAGTTATTGGATTTGATCTAGTAGAACGAGAGATTTGAGATTGATCTATTAGTACTACATTTTTAATTGATCTAAATTCACCACTTAATTTTGTGGTTTCATTATCTGGATGCTTTAAAAAATTATTAAACTCCTCATATAATTCATCTACAATCAAAGTAGATTTACCTGATCCACTGACACCGACAACAGCAGTTATTTCATTTATTGGTATTTTTATACTAATGTCTTTTAGATTATTTTTATTAGCACCTATGAATTCTATAAAACTATTGTTGTGTCTCAAAAAAGAAAATTTATTTTTTGGAGTTATCTCTTGTAAAGGATTATTCAAATATTTAGCAGTGAAACTATTAGGATTATTATACAATTGCTCTAGAGGACCAGAGAAGACTATTTCGCCACCTTCGCTACCAGCTTTAGGACCTAAATCCACTATCCAATCACAAGCTCTTATTATATCTCCATCATGCTCTACCACTATGATAGTATTACCCTCATCTCTAAGTTTTTTTAATATTTCAATTAATTTATGTGTATCACGTGGATGTAGTCCTACAGTAGGCTCATCGAGTACATATAAAGTATCTGTCATTGTAGAGCCTAGTGCTCTACTCAAATATACTCTTTGTATTTCTCCACCAGATAGTGTATTCATACCTCTATTAAGCGTTACATATGGCAATCCCACTTCTATCAGATAGTCTATTCTAGTATTTAATTCTTTCAAGATATATTTCACTTGCTCTAGCTCTATATCAGTAAACTGCCATGATTTTATGATGTTTTGCATTTGATCTATTTGCATCATTAATAAATCTGGTAAAGAATATCCGTAAACTTTTACATATTGAGTTTCTTTTCTTAATCTAGTGCCTTTACAAGTTCTACAAATTGTTTTGTCTCTATATCTAGAAAGCATCACACGGTATTGTATTTTGTATGTATTCTCTTCTAGCATTTTAAAAAATCTGTTGATACCTTCTAAATCTTCTCGTCCATTCCACAAAATATCTTTTTCATCTTCTGTGAGGTCTTTATATGGTTTATGAATAGGGAAATTATATTTTTTAGAATATGCGATAAAATATTTCTGCCATTCACTCATCTTTTCGCCACGCCATGGAGCCACTGTTCCTTCATAAATCGATAAATTAGGATCTGGTATTACTAGATGCTCTGCTACATCTACTACAGTACCATAGCCCTCACATACAGGGCAAGCACCATATGGTGATGTATAACTAAAAAAATTAACATCTGGAATAGTGAAACGCATGCCATCTAGTTCAAATTTATTAGAAAACTCTACCCATTTTCTCTCTTCACCGCTCAAAATGACGATATATATTTTGCCATCACCTTCAAAAAATGCTGATTGTATACTATCCTTTAGTCTGAATGTGAAATCTTCATCATCAGTTTTTGTGAGTCTATCAACTAATAAAAATAAATTATTAGGATCTATTTTTGACAATTTCTTATTATCATCTAGCAGATCTCTGATGAGATAAATATTGTTATCTGATAATACTCTACTATATCCATTTATATGCCATAGCTCCAGCTGCTCATTCACGTCTCTACCATTAATATTTATATATGGAGCAACTATAAAAAATCTACTTTTATTAGGAAAAGACATTACATACGATACTACATCTTCTACTTTGTAATGTTTCACTTCTCTGCCAGAAATAGGACTAAATGTTTTGCCAATTCTAGTGTACAAAATTTTGAGATAATCATATATCTCCGTAATGGTACCAACGGTGGAGCGTGGATTTACATTAACAGAGAATTGCCTGATAGCTATTGCTGGTGAGAGACCAGTGATTTTGTCCACATCTGGTTTCATTATTTTTCCTAAAAATTGTCTAGCATATGCACTGAGGCTCTCTACATATTTTCTCTGTCCCTCTGCATATATCGTATCGAAAGCTAATGAAGTTTTGCCAGAGCCTGATAAACCAGTTACAACTGTGATCTTACGCTTAGGGATGCTCAAAGTGATATTTTTTAGGTTATTAGATCTAGCACCCTCTATCAATATTTCTTTATAGTTAAAATCTTTCATCATTTTGCAAAAATAGTTTATAATATAAAATTAAGAAAAAAATTGTTATGAAAAAACTTCTTGAAATAATATTAATAAAAAAATTATAACAATTTTTTAAAATCACTTGCTGTGAAGCCATCTTGATCTTTGCTTTTGACCTCTTGAATGGCATAATAAATCAGAGCTCCCGTATTAGCATCAATGATGAATTTGAAACAATTAAGGCCAATTTTGCCATTAGTTTTTATAGCAAAAGCTACTGCTGCTTTACTATCACCATTTAATAGCATATTATATATGTCTTCTTTGTTAGCTATTTTTACTTCCCCAGGATAAATATTAGCAATCTTTTCTATACTATTTACCTCCATTGCTAAATTATCTGAACATATATAAAGTGTTTTATTTGTTAGTAAGTTTTTATTTGAATTAGCTAATTTATCCAAATCTACTACCTGAGACTGATTAGCCTGATATTTAATGTTATATTGAAAAAATCTAAGAATACCTGGAATAAAATACAGATATTGTTCCTCTATCTCTTCGCTTTCGGCATCTACTGGTAAGTAAGCTAATGGAGCTGAACCTAAATCTGGCATGAGATTGAGATTACCGGATTTGGTGCCTAGTGTGATGTTTAGAATATCTAGTGATATGGTTTCTTTATTTTGAGTGAAAACAGCTTCTGATATAAAGATAAAAGAGTTTGCTGGATTCATTTTTAGATTTTCAAATTCTTTAGCACTGACAATTTTATATTTGGTTAATGTCCATACTTTATTTATAGACTCCTCTATCACATTATTGAAATCACTAAAAGGATTATCTGTTTTCACGACATACGTAGTAGTAGCAAGGAATTTTTTAAACTGCTCTGGAGTAGCCAATTTAACTTCTTGTGAGCTTAAACTCACAAAAATATAAATATTTATTAACAAAAATAAAATTAATTTTTTCATGATTTTTTAGATTATTCTCACAAAAATACAAAAAAATAGAATTTCAATTAAATGAAATAAATTTATAATAAAAAAATCAATCTTAAACAATGACTTTGGATCACTATTGGTTCAGTAGTATTTGCTTAATTGGGCAGTTATTTGACCAAGTTTATTCCAGAGATGGGATTAGGTAAAGCATTTAGTGTTTTTTTACTTTTATCTGCATTAATGTTTATCTATAGAGGTATAAAAAATATTAAATATGATAAAAATTATTTTAACTCCCAAATATTGAAATTGTTTATCAGATATAATTTATTGTTGATTTGTTTCTTCAGTATTTTTATTTTCTTTTAATTTAAGAAAATCATCATATGTTATGTCTTTTTCGACAATCTTACATTTATCTAACATTGAGTTAGCAATTTTTTTACCTAATATATTAACCCTGGCCTCTTCAAATGACTTCTCATCTTCAAACAAATGTTCTAATGCATGATGCACCATTTCATGCTTTGATTCATCAGCTTCCAATTCTTCATGAGTCAAGTTATACATAGATGCTACATGATCTTCATAATCATCCATTTCTACTTTAATATTATATTTTTTAGCTAATAAATTTGTAAAATGTTCGCGTTTTATATTCTCGATAAAAGAATCTAAATTAGCAGCTATTTGTTCCTCGCTTAGGCCATCTTTTTTATCTTTGTTTGCTTTCTTTATTTGATTAAATAGAATGTCTTTGGGTAAATCTATAGAATATTGAGATAAGAAATAGTCAGTCAGTTGATCTACCATATTTGTTAGGCTAGCTTCGTAATAATTTTTAGCTAATAATTCAGAGATTACACTTCTAAACTCTTCCTCTGATTGAATATTTTTATTTGGGAAAACTTTATCAAATAATTCTTTATTGAGCTCTGGAAGTTTATTATTAAAAGCCATTATAAGGCTAACTTTTATTTTTTTATCTCCATCAACAATTTTAGGATCATTAGGGAATAAATAATTATTGGCATCTTCAATAGAATTAAATAGATCCAATAAATTAATTTCCAAAGGATTTTCATTAGTCAAATCTTTGATAGCATCTAGCTTTAAATTAGTTTCTTTATTAGGTTCAATATTAATAAATTTTTTCACTTCAGGATTATCTAGTTCAATATTAATAAAAGCAAAATCAGCACCATCTAGAGCATTAGTATCTTTCATTTCAGCAAATTCTTTTCTCATATTTTCAATAACTCTATCTAATTGCTCATCAGTGATAATGAAATTATATTTAGTTATTTCTAAATCTTCTGGGAAGTCAATATCTAAATTGGGAAGTTCTATAAATTGGAAATTAATTGTAAAATTGGTATCATTTTCGAAATCTGCATTATTAGGATTAATAATGGGTTCACCAACATATGAAATTTCATTTTCTTTTAAAAAATCTTGAAATAAATTATAAGCTTTTTGTAAAACTTCTTCACTCAATACACTAGCTTTGTAACGTTTTTCCAGTAAAGATATAGGAGCTTTTCCTGGTCTAAATCCAGGAATATTTGTAGATTGACCTAATTGTTTAATTTTTTTAATATATTCATCTTTATAATCTTCAGGTTCTAGATTGATAGATACATCGGATAGATTGTTTTCTTTTTGTGTTTTTTCTATTTTCATTTTTAAATAATTAAAAAATTAATAATGCGAATTTTAAAAAAATGCGGATGAAGGGACTCGAACCCCCACGCCTTGCGGCACCAGATCCTAAGTCTGGTGCGTCTACCAATTCCGCCACATCCGCGTTAAAAATATTTTGCAAAGTTAAATTATTTTTTTGATATAATAAAAATTAGTTAATGAATTTTATTAATTAAAATGAATATTTAATAATATTACTTTTTATTATGTAAGGTATGAAATTCAAATAAATATAATTGCCTATATATATTTAAACTTTTTTAAATTAAAATAATAAAAATTATTTGTAATTTAAAATAAATTCTTAATATTTGCATAATATTTTTATGAATTTAACAACCATAATAATTATGATAATAGCTGGTTTATTATTATTATTACTTGAACTTATTGTGCCTGGTGGCATTGTAGGTACTATAGGAGGTATAACTACGATTGTCGGTATAGTTTTGATGCAAAATCATTATGGCAATTTATACCGAAATATCGCTCTGTCAGTTTCTTTAATTATTTGTGCAGTGGAATTATATTTTTTATTTAGAGATAAAACATGGAAGCTAGTGACTTTAAATGATTAAATTGATGTTTAAAAAAATAAAAAAATGTATTATTTCACAATAGGAATGCAAGGAGAAGTGATTACTAAATGTTTACCATCAGGTAAAGCTAGATTGAATGATAAAATCGTGGAATTATATTCTCTCTCAGAACTTTTAGATCCTAATACTCCAGTAAAAATAATAAAAATTGAAAGAAATAAAACTATTATAAAACGCATTAATTCGTAGATATATGTTTATATTGAATAATAATTTATTAGATGCTGTTATTAATGAAATTATTTTTATAGTAATTTTAATACTATTATACTCATTAATTAATTATTTGTCAATAGATCTTTGGTTTAAAGCAGTATTAAGTGGCGTCAGAATAAATTTATTGCAATTATTTCTTATGAGATGGAGGAAAGTAGATACTGAAGTCATTGTTAATAGTATGATAACTGCTGCAAAAGCCGGATTGCAGCTAACAAGAGACCAACTAGAGGCTCATTATTTAGCTGGTGGTAGAGTAAGCTCTGTAGTGAAAGCACTAATATCTGCTGATAAAGCAAACATACCATTAGATTTCAAATCTGCTGCTGCCATTGATTTAGCTGGAAGGGATGTTTTCGAGGCTGTGCA
>JASEGF010000160.1:0-968 GCA_030017935.1 Bacteroidales bacterium
GGTTTACAAACTCGCAAGCTTTAGCTTGCTCAAACAGTGTAAACCCTTCTGCCCAGCACGGCTTGATTGTTTTATTGCAAATCATTTCCCAATGCGGTATGGCTAGAGCTTACGAATTATTGTATAGGTATTCTTTTAATACAAAATATTGAAAAAGACTTTATTATCTAAACGCCTATTTTAATTAATTTGTTTTGGCTTTTGCTTGCAATTGCAAGTATATACGTAGATATTTATCTTCTGCAGGAGTAATCTGTGTGCCAATAGGATAAATTTTATTGGAAATAGGATGCTTTAGTCTCAGATTAATTAATTGATACAAAGGTTCGTTAGGATTATCATCAATAACAGGTCTATTAATAGCTATAACTTTAGCTTTTGAGTAATTATTAATCAAAGTTTGAGCATCTTGTACAGGTATTTTAGCTTCATACCATTGTCCATTAACTTTTATAGGTAAAATAAAAGTTTTATCATCATATTTACCAACCTCATCTATGGGGATTTCTATTTCATTGTATTTCATAGCAAAGAGAGTATCTGCTTCTCTAGCTTGTGCCAATCTGATTTTAGTAGCTTCTGAATAACATTTATTTAATACAGCTAATTGCCTAGCTAAAAATTGTTTCTGTCGAGCTAGATATTGTTGTTCAGTTTCCATTAATTTTTTAGGTGCTGCTAAGCTATCAAATTCACTAACATTGGCACTATAGCAAGAATCTAATATAAATTGATTCATATTAAAAACATATAATTTTTTATCACTGCATACTGTACCTAGCCAACCAATAGGGTAGGAGAGATATATGTCTTCGACAGAGCCATTAACAATTTGTTTTTCAGCAACTTTTTCTCTTTTTTGAAGATTAATGATGTAAATATAGCCGGACATATCTGTCACTGCTGCATAGCGATTATCAAAGAAGCATTTTACATTATTTACTGACCCATAAGTTTTGAAAGTAGCA
>JASEGF010000160.1:978-3044 GCA_030017935.1 Bacteroidales bacterium
AATAGCTTTTTTATTTTCTATATCCCACAGCATAGCAGTATGATCGTCAGAACCACTAAGTAAATATTTACCATCTGGAGTGAAGTCTATATCTAGAACAGCACCACTATGACCATTTAGAGAAAATGTATTATCATTTTTTAATGAAGTGAAAACTATTTTGTAATCCCATCCACCAGAGGCTACCCATTCATTAAATGGTGAAATAGACACACAAGCTACAGCAGAAGCATTGGGAACTATTTTTTTATAAAAAGATAATGAATCTGCCCAATAAACCATTACACTTTTATCTTCAGAACCAGTAACTAAAAATTTTCCATTCTTTGAAATTGCTAAATCATTTATTTTATTAAAATGAGGTGTTTGTATTTTTTTTAATATATTCCCTGTCGTAGCATCCCATTGTACTATCATTTTATCTCCTCCAGCAGTATAAAGTCTATTATTATTGTCCATAACGATAGATTTAATAAAACCTTCATGTTCTTTTATTGTTTTCGTAACATTCATTGATACTAAATCTATGATACTTAACTCTCCATTAATATTTGTAATATACGCAAACTGACCATTACTACTGAGTAAAACACCAGTACATAAATTAGGTAAAGGTTTTGATTGTTTTATTAAAATCTGACCAAACGAATTAAAAATCAATAAATTACAAAAGATAGCAAAAAGCAATTTTTTTGACATACCCAAAATAGTTTTTCAAAATGTAAAATTAATAAAAAAATTTTGAATTTTGGTAATTTATAAAAAAAAATTATCAAATCATATTATAAAATACCTAAATCAAATAAAATTAATGAAATATATGGTTTATTAATAACTAATTTATTATTGTGAGTATATCAATAGCAAGTAATTTTTTTAATATTGCAATTTGATTTTTTATTGAAAATTGTATATAAAGTCTTAATTTTTCAGCTATAAAAAGAAAGAAACAAAGAAAATCATTGCTAATATTAATTAGAGCATAGAATTAATTTTGCAGTTATTTTATTAATATAAAAAATAAACTAATTTACTAATTAAATAAAAATAATCTGAGTACCTTGACCGCCACATTTAGCATAAAATTCGCCAACAGTCAACACATCTTTTACTTCATCAATAAGATCTTTTCTTTTAACACCAAACATATCCATAGCTAGTTTACAAGCATATATTTCGCCACCACCAGCATTTATATATTCTATAAATTCTGGTACAGTAGGAATATCTAATTTATTCATTGTTTGTTTCATCATAGCAGTAGTGAGGTCTTCCATACCAGGTAAAATGCCAAGTAATGTAGGGAATGGAATATTACCAGGTAAACGTAATGCTGGATTACCTACTACAGGAGTGTGGATTTTTTTGTTAAATTTTTTATTAATAGCATCTAATCCAAAAAAAGTAAAAAATAATTTTACTTCTATCCCTTCTAATAATGCACCATTAGCTAAAACTAAAGCTGGGTAAACTGTTTCTAATGAGCCTTTAGAACAAATAATACATACTTTTTTTAAGGGGAATTCTTCTTTTTCCATATTTTTAAAATTTTATTAATTATTATACACAAGAAGCGGGTTTTTGTACACCTGCTATTTTACAAGCTAATTTCAGTGGAGTACCTGGAAATAATTCGTATAACTCTTTCACTGTAATAATTCCAGACTTACTAATAGAACGCATAGACAGTGTTTCTCCGCTGAGTACTTTATCTCTTATAAAGTTGATAACATCTATGTGTTTTTGTGTAAGAGTGATGCCTTCTTCTTTTGCTATTTCATGAGCTATGTCTATTGTCCATTCTTTAGGATCTAATAGATAGCCTTCTTCATTTACATTAACAGTTTTGCCTGCTATTACGTTTGTTGCCATAATGTTTATTGTTTTTTGTTAATTTCTTGTAAAATTCTTATTAAATAGTTTAAACTACTTTTAACCTCTTGATTGTTCAATGATTTCATTAATTTGAACATTGAGATATTATCTAATTTTTCATCTGGTTTCACACTAGTGATAGCAGATGAAATTTTTGCTAAAGATTGTAATAAATCTGGATTGGTGAGATT
>JASEGF010000160.1:3054-5131 GCA_030017935.1 Bacteroidales bacterium
TTATTGTAATAGTTTTTAAAGACTCTATAGTTCCATTTTTTTCTAATTTATCTAGTTGATAGGTAAGATCTATAATCATTTCACGAACGATAGGTGTAGCGTCTTTCACTAAGTCTACCATGCTTTCTAGCATATTTATCAAAGTATTAAAAGTTTGAATATTTTTTAATAATTTGAAAATAAGAATTTTGACTTCATCCATGTCAACTTCTACACCATTATTATCTAACTCTACTGCACTAGTTTTGAAAAGATCTATACCTACCTTGTATGCATCGTCAATGAAATCATCTATAGCTTGATTCTTTTTATTTTGAGCTATAATATATTCTAGCAGAGTATCTACTTTATTATTAAGCTCATTTATTTGATTTTGTATTGCAATTTCTTCCATAATAATTAACATTTTTCACATTTACCAGCCATTGTCATCAAAGGTTCTATAGGTAACTCTTTACCAGGCAATAGTAAGTGCCAGTACATCCAGCGAAACATAATTTTGCCATAATGATTCATTTTTGTGTTTTTTAATAGCCCAAAAGGTCCTATGCCTGGTAATGGAAAAGTACCTGGAAGTGGTTCTGTCTCATAATTAAAATCTATCAATGAACCTTTGCCATAACCTGTTTCTATATAGCAATTAGCATGTCCATCAAATTTGGCTCTTAATGGTCTACCTTCAATAAAGCTCATAATATTTTCAAATAAAATATCTGAAGAGAAATGAGCTACAGCACCAGCTTTAGAAGTAGGTAAATTTGCAGCATCTCCAATTACAAAAATATTTTCAAATTTTTCACTCTGAAGAGTATATTTATTAGTAGGAATATAATTGAGGTCATCGCCTAATCCACTTCTACCAATAGCATCACTACCCATATTTAAAGGCACTACAGTAAGTAAATCAAAGGGAATTTCTCTCCCATCATAAGCAATAATACTAGATTTCTCATTATCTACCCTATCTATATAAAAATCTGGGATAATTTCAATATTTTTTTCTTCTAAAAGACCACTTAACATTTTATTAGCACGTGGTTTAGTAAAAGCACCTGCTTGTGGCGTAACGTATTTAATATTAACCTTATTCCTTATACCCTTTTTAGTAAAAAATTCATCAGCTAAAAAAGAAAATTCCAATGGAGCTACAGGGCATTTATGAGGAACATCTACTATATTTACGACCATAGTACCACCATCCCATCCTCTCAGGAAATCTCTCAATGCCAATGATCCATCTAAACTATAAAAATCAAAAATTTTATTATACCATAATTTATCCTTTAGTCCTGGAGTTTCTTCTGGTCTAATATCAGTACCAGTAGCAATAATTAAAATATCATATTTTATGTGTTTATCATCTTGCAGTATTACTTGATTATTCTCGGCATCAATCCTATCAATCTCAGAAAAAATCATATCAATGCCTGCTGGTATGAAATCCATCTTGGGTTTTATAACATCTTGTTTTTTATAAATTTCAAAAGGTATAAATAAAAACCCTGGTTGATAATAATGAGTTTTATCTTTGTCTATCAGTGTAATCTCCCATTCATTTCTTTCTAGTGCTTCTCTTAATTTATTTGCCATTATTGTACCAGCTGTACCACCACCTAAAATTACAATCCTTTTCATATTGTTGTTTTTAATTATTTAATACAAAAATATAATAAAAATATCTAAAATATTCAAACTGTGATATTTATCATAAAATGCAATTTAAATATTTTGAGGATGATGGAATATAGAGATTCAAAGGTAATAGTAAAAGGAGTAGGTTAAGGGGGGATGGAGATAGCAAACATTTATGTTAGCTTTTCCCTATGCTTTAATTTCAACCTCATATACACATACCATGCCTCCCAGTCTGACGCCGCTAAATTCAGCATTCTACCTACATCATTTATTAATCTATTTAATAAATATTTATGCTTCACCACATACCACATTATGTAGCTCTGTAAATACTTTGTAGCCACTCCTCTAAATGTACCATTTATCCATCTAGCAAAATCATTTTCTTTGTCCTTCACTATCGATAAACCATGCTGTCCATACTTCTTTGTCCTCCTAGTAA
>JASEGF010000161.1 GCA_030017935.1 Bacteroidales bacterium
GGGGGAGAAAAGGTGACTGGGAGATGGGGAGATAGGTGATAAGTGATAAGTGATAGGTGATAGGGTTGATAAGTTGATGAGTTTAAATGTTTAAACTATTTTAAACTATTCTCCATTATTTTTTTTCGATACCTTTTATTTCATTAATTTTTTTGGTTATATAAAGTTTATTGTGGGTTAATATTTAACCGTACAATAATAAATAAAATTCATTTTTATAAAAATTACCCTTTTTTAATCTTTATTCACTCAAAACGTTATAGAACCAAATCTTTTCGCAATTATAAATTTTATTGTTTATTTAAAATATATATCTTCAATGTTATATAGATATATTACAGGGAATACAGAGCAATCTGGGGTTTTAAAATCATATACTATACCAATATTAGGATCTACTTTAAGTACTCCCTTAATATAACAGACGGATGATACATCAGAAGAATTAACTTTATTAATTAAAGAAGTATCAATATGTGCATAGACATAAATACATGAACCATTTCTTATATCAAATAAACAAAAACGGTTTGTATCTAGTTGAAAATCCTCTCTATTGATGTATCCTTTAACTTTTACTTCTTTATTAAGCCATTTTGTTGTATTCTCACAAATTTCTTTTTGATTAACATATCTATATATATCCGTTACCCAGATATAATCTTCATCTAATATTATCTCATCATGTGAACAGTTCTGAAATAAAGTAATAATGCTTAAAATAGCTATCAATAATACGCTTTTATTTTTCATTTTTTAATTATTTTAATAATTAATATTTATTCTCAAAATATATATCATTTGCACTATGTAATAATATTTTACAACACACAGTACAATTAAACATATTGCTCATTTCAAAAGATTGAAGAGTTCCTTTTACATAACACATATTTTTTTTATTATTAGATAGAATTATTTTTTTAAAAATAGAATCTGTGCATGAAGAATCGCATAAATAATGCACAGATATTTGTATATTATTACCATTTCTAATATCTTTTAATAACATGTAATTATCGTCAATATGACCTTTCACTTTTACTTCTTTTCCTTCCCATTCAACTGGTTTTATATAACAAGGAGATTTAGAACAATATTTAATTAAATCGGTTACTGTTATATAATCTTCATTTAATATTAACTCTTCTTCTCTAGAACAGTTTTGAAACAAAGTAATAATGCTTAAAATAGCTATAAATAATACGCTTTTATTTTTCATAATTCTTATATTTTAATAATTTATATCACTTTTAAAAAAAATATCATCTGCATTATTTATTAGAATGTTAATTTCTATTTTACTACTTGTATTCATAGGTAATTCATATGAGTGTAAAATTCCTTTTATATAACACATATCAGTTTCATTTGAATTTAAAATTTTATTAATGATTGCTGAATCTTGAGATGTAACTATTGTGTCAATATAACTACATATAAAATCATCATTAAGACATATACAAATACTATTTCTATTTCTAATATCTCTTAAATAAAAACTATTTAATTTATATCCATAATTTAAAAAAAGTTTATGGAATTCATTATCTATGTGGCCTTTTACTTTTACTTCTTTATTATTACATTGCTCAATAATAGTCTTGACATCTGTATCAAAAAAAATTGATGTATTTCTGTCGCAGTGACAATAATGCTTTAGATCAGAAACTGTTACATAATCTTGGTCTAATACCAAATCGTCCTTAGAACAATTAGGGGTTAACAAAATAACTGATATAATAGTTATCAATAATACAATTTTATTTTTCATCTTTTTCATAAAATTTTAATTTTGCACCAATTCCGAAACTTACTAAATGAATATTACGATAATAATCTAATTGTGTAAAATCTTTATCTTTATTTAGAAATGTATAATCATAATTTATAATAAAATAGTAATCAAATCTAGTCTTTGTAATATAATTAAATTTCAATTCTAATATGGCATTTATTCCTTGCTGGAGATCAGAAAATTCATATTTTTTATTATTTATACTAATAACAGAATATCCTAATCCAAATTTTATTTTAAATGTAGTTAGATTAGAACCATAAATTGGTAATAGAATATTTACCCTTGGTTTTATAAAATATGTCTGAGTATTATATTCACCCTTTAATTTAGAATAAGTCATGTTTAGAGAAGCACCAACATCTAATCTATTTATTTTAGCATTATATCCTGTTCCAGCATCAAATATGTATCTATTAAATAAAGAATACTCTAATAAAGGTTTGCTTAGTTCTAAATAAATATCACTTTTCTCCTGAGCAAAAATCTCAGTTTTAGCTAATGTTGTACATATTACAACACTTATTATCAATATTATTTTTGTTGTCTTCATTGCTTTATGTTTTTAATTTTATTTTCTAATTGTTTGATTTGTTTTTGTTGCTACATAATTATGAAATTTGCTAAAAATAATAACTTAATCCGATATTTGATGAAAAAAACAAAGTATTATAGTAATATGGACTAGGAAATAAACTATTTTTATTACTAAACAGGGAGCAATATGTAGTAACAGCATTAAGTGTGAGGTTTAGTCTTTCGTTTAGTTTATAAAAAAAACCAATTTCTATTCGCACTGGGATACCATAAAAATTCCTCTCAACTGGATAAAATTCATACAAAGATTTAATATAAATTTGTTCAAGTCCTGTTCCTGCTGATATTCTTAACTTAAAATCTTTCTTTTGAAGCATGTTGTAATAAATACAAAAATTTGAGGGTATCACAAATGCTCTACTGTTTGTATTTTCATCAAACATTCTACCATATTCTTGTACAAATGAAACACCCATATTGGGAAAAAATTGATGTGAATACTCAAATTTTATACTCTCAAAACCATTGTAATATTTAAAATACCTATAAGGAGAATAAAATTTCCCTACTGTCAAAATCACTTCATTTTTATATACATTTTGTGAAAATGCAAATATTGACCAAACTAAAGCTAAACTTATTAATGTGAATTTCTTCATTGTTTAATTATTTTACATTGATAATTGTATTTATAAGTTTTCTCATTAATAGGCTGAGCATAACTAAGGTATTGCAAAGAAAAATACAAAGATTAAAATATTAACAATATTTTTATTCATAATCCTATAATTTTTTATTAGTTTTTAAAATAAATATTGAATCTGTACTAGCAGTGAAAACATTGTCATATATGTCTGTAATTTCTATAGTAAAGGTATAATATTTCTCACTATCTGGAGCCATTTCGAGCGATAAGATAATAGGTGAATACCCTAATGGTTGATAATTTGTCAATATAGTACCACAATTATCTTCTTTAATAAAACAATTTGTTAGACTTTCTCCTTCCTTAAATATTTTATCAGATTTTATATTAAAATTTTTAATTTTATTGATAAAATATTGCAGTTCGCCATAGTTACTATATTTAGTATTTCCAATACCTTTTGATACCATTTTACCATTAAAATACAAGTATATATTATATTCTGAGTATAAAACAGTATCAGTATTAGGATTTGAATAGTAGTTATCAGAATGATTTATTGCTGTCATCTCTGTTGCTATATAACAATTAATGGAACTAACATCCATTAATATACCACAAGGAGGGATTGTTTCCTTTTTGCATGATAATAGCGCTAAAGTTAAAAAAATATTAAATATTATTATTACTGATTTATTCTTCATTGCTTTATGTTTTTAATTTTATTTTCTAATTGTTCTATTTGTTTTTGCTGCTCTATAACATAAAGCGTCAGCTCCTCTACCTTTTTTAGCAGTATAGCATTCATCTCATACGCATCCATACCATCTTTTGATATTTCGTTTTGAGTAGGTACCTCGGGTAGATGTTTGTTTTTCAATATATATTGCTCTAATTCTTTTAGTGGCAACAGATTATAGTTTGGTATAATATTAATCACAATATAAAAGATATTTAAACAAAATTAAATGATTTTTTTGATATTTTAACGAAAAAAAATAAAATGTCAATAAATTTTTTTAATGAAACAACGTCAAAGTTTTGAACAATCTATGTTTTTTTAGGAATGGCATACCAAACAAGTGTTTATTTTCTAAATAGTATTTTTCTTTTTTTCATAACTCAATCGTTTATGATTTTCCCTTTTATTACAGCATTATTGTCAACTGTTAATTAGTTTTTTATTGCGTGTTCTCGGCTATTTATTTTTTCTTTTTATAATTTAAACGATATATTAATCCTGTTCTAAATTGAAAATTTGACCATAAAAAAACATCTATTATTTCAATATATGCCCCTAAATCAAAAAATACTGATATGTTTTTATTAAGTTCATATTCAAGACCTATCAACGAATTAATACCTAAATCTATTTTATCTATTGATATAGGGTCATTAATATAAAAAGTATTAGGAGGTATCGTATCAAGCTTTACCTGATAACAATAACCAGGAATAAGTCTAATTTGGCTGCCGATGGCAAAATGATAATTTAATTTATTAATACCCATAAATTTATTTTTATAAATTAATAGAAGGGATGAACTGTAGATATTATTATATTTTTGACTTACCAGATATGGATATTTATCTGTATATTCATATTTATAAAACAATTCATGATAGGCTATATTCCATTCAATTTTAAATTTATCACTAATGCTAAAATTTGTTAATACTCCTGTTCCCTCGCCAATAAAAAGACCTAAACTAAAATTATTTTTGTTTGTTTTTTGAGCAAGGACATTCAGAGAAAAGAAAAACAAAATAAGATATATAAATGCTATTTTTTTCATAAAATGGTATTTTATTGTTTGTATATTATTTTACGAACATATTTCTGTTGATCTATTTCTAAGATAACAAAGTATATACCTTGTTTAAATCCTGATAAATTAAAATCTCCATTTTCACTGAAATAACCTCTTATTAAGTTATTTGTAATGAAATTTAATGGTGCATAATTTATGCTACCTAATTTATCTGTATCATTTAGATTATTACCCCATAAAAAATATGCTTTATCTTGACAATATGTATTAGATAAACTAAAAATGTTGATAATGAT
>JASEGF010000162.1 GCA_030017935.1 Bacteroidales bacterium
CGCGTGATGAACTTACATCAATAAATGATGTTTTGAATATTAGAATATCTTCTCTTACAGGCAATGCTTATGCCCTTCGAGAAGTAGCAGATGTAAATATAGATAATGGCTATGCAGAAATAATGCATGATAATCAACAACGTGTAGCTATAGTAGGTGCGAATATTACAAATGATATAGACCTCGGCACAATGCCCAAAGAAGTGCAAAAAATGATTAATAATATTAATCATTCTAATAATGTAATGATACAATTAAAAGGACAAGTAGAAGAGCAACAAGAGAGTTTCTCAAGTTTAATATTAATTTTGATAATTAGTGTAATATTAGTATATATGATTATGGCCGCACAGTTTGGTAATTTATTGCAGCCTTTCATCATCTTTCTCTCCTCACCCTTTGCTATAGTAGGCTCTATCCTTGCTTTTTATATAACTGGCACTACTTTAAGTTTGATTTCTTTTGTAGCAATAATATTATTAATGGGTGTAGTAATAAATAATGGTATCGTGCTGGTAGATTATACAAATATGCTCATTAAACGTGGCTATACATTATATGATGCACTTGTCTTAGCAGGAAGGTCTAGACTACGTCCAGTATTGATGACAACAATTACAACTATAATGGGTATGCTCCCAATGGCTGTAAACAAAGGTTTATTGCACGAAATATGGGCTCCTTTTGGTATTACGAGTATCGGTGGATTAGCTTTTGCCACATTAATTACTTTGATATGGATACCAGTGCTTTACTCATTATTTTTTGCAAATGTCAAACCTAAAAAATCATTAAATTTATGAAACATGTAAATATTCATTGTGATGTTGCTCAAGCAAACGAGATAATTTCCATCTTAGAGCAATGTAATATAAGTAGCTTCCAAATCATCGATAAAGTAAAAGTGAAAAATAGACTTGGTGATCCACGTATGAATAATAGTATATGGCCTGGTTATAATGTTTTAATTATGCTACAAATCAGAGATGTTGATAAATTTGAATTTTTATTAAATAATATTCAAAATTATAATAAAAATGTTACTAATATTAATCAATATATTACCTTGGAAGCATGGAATATTGATACATTAATATATGAATAGCTATGAACAAAAATAAAACCAAAAATTTGATTTTAAAAAAAGCTGCAGAAGTTTTTGCAGCCAAAGGTATAGACAAAACTACAATTGAAGACATTACCAAAAAAATTGGTAAAGCTAAAAGCAGTATTTATTACTATTTTAATGATAAAGAGGAATTATTTAAAGAAGTTTTAGAAAATGAAATTGAAAATTTCAAAAATGAAGTCGAAAAAAAATTAAATACTACAGTAGATCCTATTACTAAATTGAGAATCTATTTCGAATTAAGAACGAAAAAGACTAAAGAACTAGTTAATTTATTTATGATTAAAACTGATGAAATGTCACCAGAGGTCTCATGTGTTAATGAGATTAGAAAAAAATATGATGAAGAAGAAATAAATATTATCAAAGGCATATTAGAAGAAGGCGATAAAAGAAATATTTTTTATTTCCCTAATATAGATAATGCAACTCTTGTCATTGCTACTGCATTGAAAATTTCTGAATTACCTTTTATCATACATGATTACATTTCTAATTATGATGAAATGATAGATAGTCTAATAGATATGGTGCTTTATGGTATAGTGAAAAGGTAGATTTTCTTATTATTCTATTTCTTTTGGATAAAATAAAAAATATTTCATCGTATCATTGGGTAATAATTCCATATGTAGCTGATCTGAAGCCATAGAGACATCTTTAACTTCGCCATTTTTATAAACTAAATTTATTTGATCTCTATGAGGTGTATATGCTTGATTTTCTATTGACTTAATACTTATCAAATAATGTAAATCATTTTTGTCAATTTTAAATTTATTTAAAATTTTTTGTTTTAAGTCATTAATTCTTTTTTCATCATTTAGAGGATTATTATTTTGTATAATACATCTGAAAAGGTTTCTATTCAATAGTTTGCGAGATAATAGCCTTAGGATATTATCATCATGATTGCTCCATATTTTCAGTGCTGTCATTACATCATAGTCATCCATTTGCATGAAAACATCTAAATCATCTTCGGTAAATTCTTTATTGTGATATTTGAGAAAATATTCTAATGGTTCAGTAGCAGATACTTTAGATCCATTTTGAGTGAGATATTTAGCTCTTTTAATCACTTGATATAGCATCTCATCAGCAGCCATTGTAGTTTTGTGAAAATAAACTTGCCAAAACATTATTTTTCTAGCAATAATGAATTTTTCTATAGAATATATTCCTTTGGCTAATATTCCTAAATCTCCATCAGCAGTTAGAGTGAGCATATATATAATACGTTGAGTATTTATTATACCCTCGCTCACACCGGTATAGAAGCTATCGCGTGTGAGATAGTCTAATCTATCCATATCTAATTGGCTAGATACTAGCTGATGATAAAATTTTACAGGATAAGAATTATTAAAAATTTGTCTAGCTATGGTCATGGGTTCTCCATATGATTTTTCTAATTTTTTCATAGCAATATCGGTGATAAATTCATGATTAATGTTATCAGCCAGCAGAGCTTCTAGAGTATGCGAAAATGGTCCATGCCCAATATCGTGCATTAGTATTGCTATTAGACTGGATAAATATGTTTTATCATCTATATATATGCCTTGGTCATTTAATTGATTTAGGGCTCTTTGCATTAAATACATAGCTCCTAAGCTATGAGCAAATCTAGTATGATGTGCACCAGGAAAAACTAAATATGAAAAACCTAATTGCTTTATTCTAGTTAATCTCTGAAAATATTCATGATCTATAAGTGAGAGAATTATCTCATCAGGAATAGGTATGAATTCATATATAGGATCATTGATTACTTTATTTAATCTCATAAAAATGTTTATTTAATAATACAAAAATATAATAATTTAGTTTAATGTAGTTTAATATAGTTTCAACATTTTACTTCAACTTTTAAAACTAATCAACCCTATCACCTTTTACCTTTTACCTTTTACCTATCACTTATCACTTATCACCTATCACCTCCTCTCCCAGTCTCCTTTTCTCCCCATCTCCCCCTCTCCCAGTCACCTCGTCTCCCCGTCTCCTTATAAACTTTTTATTAATAAAACTCATATTTCAATTATTATATATTTAAATTTTTAATGTAAGTTTGCAAAAAAAATAAAACCATGAAAAAAATATTAGTAATAGGTGCTGCTGGTCAGATAGGTTCTGAGCTTACACCCGCATTGAGAGAAAAATATGGCAACGAAAACGTAGTTTTAGCTTATAACCGTACTCCATTACCAGATGATTTAGCTAAAGCTGGTCCATATGTCCAATTAGATGTCAGAAATACTGATAAATTTAAAGAAATTTGTAGAGAATACAATATTAGCACTATTATTAATTTAGCTGCTATTTTATCTGCTAAAGGTGAGCAAGATCCATTGAAAGCATGGGATACCAATATTAATGGATTAATAAATACTCTAGAAGTAGCAAGAGAATTGAAATTGGAAAAAGTTTTTGTTCCTAGCTCTATAGCAGTTTTTGGTCCTACTACTCCGAGAGTAAATACTCCACAAGATACTATTTTGCAACCTACAACTATGTATGGTATTACTAAAGTATCGGGAGAACTATTAGGAAATTATTATTTCACTAAATTTGGCGTGGATATGCGTGGTATGAGATATCCTGGCATTATTAGTAGTGTAACTCTACCTGGTGGTGGTACTACTGACTATGCTGTTGAGATTTTTTATGAAGCAGTGAAAAATAAATATTACAATTGCTTTTTAAAATCAGACACTAGACTGCCTATGATGTTTATGCCAGATTGTATAAAAGCTACTATTATGCTCATGGAAGCTGATGTTACTAAACTAAAACATCATTCTGATTTTAATGTTACTGCTATGAGTTTCACTCCAGAGGAATTAGCTGCTGAGATTAGAAAATATATTCCAGATTTTAAAATTGAATATAATCCAGATTTCAGACAAGCTATAGCTGATAGTTGGCCACAATCTATAGATGATAGTTGTGCTAGAGAAGAATGGGGTTGGCAACCAGACTACGATCTGGCTCGTATGACTAAAGAAATGCTCATTGCTATTAGTAAAAAATTACAAATACCTGTTCCTGGTTTGACATAATAAAAATTTTTTACGATGAATTATAATTCTTAATAATGTTTACTAATCAATCTGTGAACTGATTTATACAAAATGTCTAGTTTATGTTTAGTTATAATACAATTTTGTTAGAATAAGTTTACTTTTCATTTAAAAATTTTACATTAATTTTGCAAATATTTTTTTAAAAAGATATGAGAGAGATAGTAATTACTTTTCCTGATGATAATAAAAAGTCATTCCCTGCTGGTATCACTGGCTTTGATATAGCTAAGGCTATTAGTCAGAGCTTGCTAAATAAAGCTTTAGCTATTAAAGTAAATGATCAAATGTATGATTTAAATAGAGCTATAGAGCACGATGCGCAGATTAAAATTATCACATGGGACGACCCAGAAGGTAAAAGTTTATTTTGGCATTCATCTTCTCATATCATGGCTGCAGCTATTAGTTCTCTTTTCCCACAGGCTAAATTTGGCATAGGACCTAGCATAGAGCATGGATTTTACTATGATATTGATTTTGGTAATCATAAAGTTACCGAAGAGGATTTAGAAAAAATAGAAAACAAGATTAAAGAAATCATTAAACTAGATATACCTTTTATTAGAAAAGAAGTAACTAAGCAAGAAGCTTTAGATTATTTTAAGAAAATTGATAATACATACAAAATAGAATTGATAGAAGAATTAGAAAATCAACAATTAACATTATATACTTTAGGTGATTTTGTAGATTTATGTAGAGGACCTCATTTGCCTTCTACTAAATATGTAAAAGCTATTAAACTATTAAATATTGCGGGAGCCTATTGGCGAGGTGATGAGCATAGACAAATGCTTACACGTATCTATGGTATT
>JASEGF010000163.1 GCA_030017935.1 Bacteroidales bacterium
CAAGTATAGAGAGATAGTAAGTCAAAGATATGATTAACATACTGTATAGTATAACAAAAATTTGATACTTTACAACCCATTTTTCCCCACTTTTTTCTCCTTCAAAATATATTTACTTTTAACTATTAATTGTATTTATTTAATATATTTTTTTCTATTTTTTCTCATTATTTATTAATATTTATCTACAAATTGAGTAAGTTATTTACAATTTTATCTTATATCCCTTTAATAATCTTGTATATTAAAAAAAATTATTTAATTTTGTAACATAAAAACCCCAAAAAAGGAAAATTATGAATAAAAAAGAATTAGTAGATGCAATGGCTAAAGAAGCACAATTGCCAAAAAGCAAAACAGAAGATGCTTTGAATGCATTTATAAAAGTAGTTAATAATGCTATGAAAAAAAACGATAGAGTTGTTCTAGTCGGTTTTGGTACTTTCGAAGTTGCTAATCGTAAAGCTCGCAATGGCGTAAATCCTCAAAATGGTAAAAAAATTAAAATCCCAGCTAAAAAAGTTGTGAAATTTAAAGTAGGTAGTCAATTAGCTGCTTCAGTTAAATGAAATTGACTCTGATAATCAAAATTTGTAAAAAACTGCCTTATTCATTTAAGGCAGTTTTTTTATTTTTGTAAAAAATTTTTTATTTATGAATAAAAAGTTTTATTCTATACTTTTCTTTATTATAGCGTTTAATTTGATGAGTCCTATTTGGGGACAATATAAATCTTTAATTAATTATTATTTTAATCAAATTGATTATTTTAAATATACAGATTATAGTAAAATATACAGTTATGCAAAAAATGCTTATCAGATAAGTGAAGCTACAAAAGATACATTTTATATGGGTAGAGCTGCTAAAGAGTTAGGGGCATATTATATTTTTAGAGGTAAACAAGATAGTGCTCTTTATTATTCAGATTTAGCATTTAAATTATCTGAACATGCCAAAGATTCTCTCAATTTGTCTCGTGTAGCTAATAATCTAGGAGTTATCTATCAAAATTTAGCCAATTATGACTCTGCTTATAAGTATTTCTCTTGTAGTTACAATATAAACATTGCTTTAAATAATGATGCAGAATTATTGACTGATTTTAACAATCTAGGTATGCTTTTTTATTTACAAAATAAATATTTAGAAGCTATAAATTATTTCTCAAGATTTCTAAAAATGGCTCTGGATTTAAATGATTCTATTAGAATATCTGAAGCTTATTGCAATTTAGCTCTTACTTTTAATCAAATTGATAATTATGATTATGCTCTTAATTTATTGCAAAAAGGATTAAATTATTCAGTGAATAATGATTACATTAAAGTTAAAATTTTAGATAATTTAGGAATTACATATACTTATTTAGAAAATTTTAATAAATCTAAATTTTATCTAGATTCTTCCTACAGATTAAAGATTAAAAATAATTTTTTAACTGAACTAATTCAAAGTCATTTATATTACGCTGAATATTTCGCTAATACAGCAGAATATGATAGTTTAGAAAGTCATTTAGCGGACGCTATACAACTATGTTTTAATACAAAAAATTATAGATTGGCATATACTACACTCACTATTTATGGGAATTATTTCAAAGATATAAAGATTTATGATAAAGCTTTAGCTTATTTTTTAAATGCCGAAGAAATTGCCAATAATGCTAATGCATACAAATATCTAGAGAATATTTATCAAAATATCGCCGATATTTATTCGTCTCTTGGTGATTTTAAAAATGCTTATGAATATGAAAAAAAATTAACTAATCTTTTGTTGGGAAATGATTCTATAAATTATGCTAAACCATTTATAGCTCAAAATATAGAACAGGTAAATCAAGCTACTACATTGAAAAAATTAAATCTCACATATATTTTATTTATTTCTGGAATTTTATTAGCTTCTGCTACTCTTTTATTTATCAATTATTATATAAAAAGGAAAAATAAAATGAAAGAATAACATTCGAAAGCAGTTAACCTAAAATATTAATAAATATTAATTTTTAATTTCATAAAAAATTTCGAATTTTGCAAAAAAAAAATGTATATTGAAATTTTAAAAAGTAAAATTCATAGAGCTTTTGTAACAGAAGTAAATATTAATTATCAAGGTAGTATTACTATTGATGAAGATTTAATGGATGCTGCTAATATAGTAGAGCATGAAAAAGTACAAGTTTTAAATTATAATAATGGTGAGCGTATAGATACCTATGTCATTAAAGGGAAACGAGGAACAGGTGAGGTATGTATGAATGGCCCAGCAGCTCGTAAATTTCTCGTAGGTGACCCCATCATTGTCATTAGCTATGCTATGATTGATGTTCAAGAGGCTAAAAATTTAATCCCAAAAATTATTTTTGTGGATAATAATAACAAAATAATTACAAAGTGAAGCCTAAAGTTAAGACTTATATTCAAACTTTTATTTTCTTGGCTATTGGTATTTTTCTGATCTTTTGGTTCTTAAATAAGCTATCGCCGGCTGAGAGAGCTGAAATATGGCAATATTTTAGAGAAGCTAATCCTCTTTGGTTAATAGTAGCTATGATAGTAGGGGTTTTTTCTCATATTTTTCGTGCTTTACGATGGAATCTTTTAATTGAGTCTGTAACCACTAAACCTAATGTGAAAAATACTTTCTGGGCTGTTATGGTGGGTTATTTAGTTAATTATGCTGTTCCACGCTTAGGTGAGATCACTCGATGTGCTGTGCTAGGCAAAAAAGAAAAAATACCTGTAGATACTGTATTAGGAACTATGATTTCTGAACGTCTATTTGATATGCTTTGTTATGTTATTATTTTTGTATTAGCTTTCATAGCTTTAACAGCTAAAATGATGGCTTTTCTTGATAATTATCAAACTCCATCTTTTATTTCTTGGAATTTCGCTTTGATAGTTTTGTTAGCCTTTATAGCATTAGTTGTTGCTTATAAATTGTGGCGTAGGCATAACCCTACTTCTAAACTAGGTCAAAAAATTTCTGCATCTATTCATAGATTTATTGATGGTGGTAAATCAATTATTACTTTAAAGAAAAAATGGCTCTTTATTTTATATTCTATTCTAATATGGGTGTGTTATTTACTGATGACATATATTGCTTTTCTCACTATTGATGCTACTTATCATTTACCATTGGATGCAGCATTTGCTGTATTAGCCCTCGGTACTATCGGCATGTTAATTATCCAAGGTGGTATAGGTGTGTATCCGATTATTGTTTCTCAAGTTTTATTATTATATGGTATAGATAAGGTAGGAGGATATTCTCTGGGATGGATATCATGGACTATACAAACTGTTATAGTATTAATCTTAGGTTTGATAGGTTTTATCATGTTAACTCAGAAAAAAAATCATGAACAAGTTCCAAATATTACAGAATAAAATTTTAAATCTTGACGATTTAAAAAGTGAAATCTACAAATGGCGTGAAAATAATGAAAAAATTGTTTTTACTAATGGATGTTTTGATTTAATTCACGTAGGCCATATAGAATATTTAGCTAAAGCTTCAGATTTAGGAAATAAATTAATTATAGGGCTTAATACTGATGATTCTGTTAAAAGATTAAAAGGTGAAAATAGACCTATTTTAGATCAAAAAGCTCGTGCAGAAACTCTAGCTGCATTATTTTTTGTAGATGCTGTAATTTTTTTTGACGAGGATACTCCATATCAACTCATTAAAGCTTTACAACCAGATATTTTAGTAAAAGGTGGTGATTACAAAACAGATGATATCGTCGGAGCAGACATTGTGAAAAATTATGGTGGAGTTGTAGAAACCATCCCTCTAGTGCAGGGTTACAGCACAAGTAATATTATAGATAAAATTATTAATTTATATAAGTAATTCATCTTTTATTTCTTTTAAAAAATTTTTTTTGCATGAATAAATATAATGACATTATTATTTTTTTAGATTCTACTCATGAATATTTACCTAATCAATTTATAAATAAAGGTTTTCAAGTAATTCATCATTATGATTTACCTGAAAAATTGAATGATGATATTAGAATTAATGTAATAGGCCTTGTAGTGCGCAGTAGAGTAGTTTTAGACAAAAAAAATATCGATTTATTTCCAAGGTTAAGTTTCATAGCACGTGCCGGCTCTGGCATGGAAAATATTGATATTAGCTATGCTAATCAGAAAGGCATTGTTTGTATCAATTCTCCTGAGGGAAATAGAATAGCTGTAGCTGAACATGCAATAGGTATGCTTTTATCATTAATGAATAATATTTTAAAAGCACATTTAGAAATACATAATGGTTTATGGAAACGCGAGGCTAATAGAGGTTATGAACTGGATGGCAAAACCTTTGGTATTATAGGATATGGAAATGTAGGATCTGCTGTGGCCGAGAGATTACAGGGCTTTAATATGCAAGTCATAGCTTATGATAAATATAAACATGATTTTAGTAATAATTTAGTAGAAGAAGTTTCTCTCGATGAGTTGCTTACTCGATCTGATATTATAAGTATGCATGTACCACTTACTAGCGAAACTACATATATGGTAAACGACAATTTTTTTTCTAAGTTATCCAAACCAATATGGTTTATCAATACTAGTAGAGGACAAGTGTTAGAAACTAATTCATTATTGAATGCTATAGCAAATGGTAAAGTGCTTGGAGCCTGCTTAGATGTATTAGAATATGAGGATTATTCCTTTGAAAACATTGAGTATACATTAGCTAATCCTAATGAAACTCTTAAACAGGTTTTAGATAATCCTAAAATTATTTTGACTCCACACATTGCTGGATGGACCTTTGAGTCTAATAGAAAACATGCTGAGATTTTATGGCAAAAGCTGATGTATCATAATCTAGTATGAATAGGAAAAATATGATAAGACTTTAAT
>JASEGF010000164.1 GCA_030017935.1 Bacteroidales bacterium
GTTAGCATTACCATAGCACACGGTTTAAACCGTGTGCTATGGTAATGCAATAATATTTTGTCAATAATTTTAACCATTTTCAATTATTTTTATTTCTTCTTCGGTCAGGTCACAAAGTTTATAAATCAGATTGTCTATTTTTTTTAATGTATCTTCCTGAAAAATATTAAAGAAAATATGTAAATGTTAATGTGTATTTGGTTTTAATTTCATGAATTTAATAAGTTCATTTAATTTTCTAAATAACCATCAGGCTATTTAGCTATTAAAAGATTGTTAATTCTGGAAAATATACGGTTAAAATCTAATATTTTATTTTAGAATATTTTTCTTGTATTTTTGCTAAATAAAATGATGAAAATATAATAAATATGAAGATTGCAATATTCATCGTATCTACTTTGATTCTAATAGTACTAATATATTTTTTTACAAAAAAAAATGGAGAAGGCATTAAACCTATCTGGTGGTCAATAGCATTTGGTTTAAAAGTACTAGCTGGGATATTATTAGTATATATTTATACAGATTATTATTCTGATAGAGGAAGTGCAGATATGTTTAAATATTATGACGATGGTAGAGCTATTTGGGAATCTACAAGAGGTAATAATAAAGATTTTTTAAAAATAATTTCAGGTATTTATAATCAAGATGAGTATGAATTATTAAAAGATAAATATTTAGTAAAAACTAATCATTGGGATAGAGCAGATTTTGTACCTTTTCGTTATGAAAACAGACTGATAATAAGGATAAATGCTGCATTGATGCCATTAACTGGAGGTAATTTTGGCTTACATTTATTATTTTTTATATTCATTGCATTTATAGGACAATATTTTTTATTTAAATCAATTGCACCATTTGTACATAAAAAGACAAGCTTTTTAATCATTTTTTTATTCCCATCATTATTGCTATGGACATCAGGAATATTGAAAGAAGCAATAATAATTTTTATTATTGGATTATGGTTTTATGGATTAAAAATGTTAATAGATAAAAAATATGCATTATCGGTAGTATTATTATTAATATCTACCTTGATAGCCTCTACAGTGAAAGTTTATATAATTATTGGATTATATTTATCAATATTACCTTTGATAATTTATAAAATCATTAAGAAATATAAAGTATGGCAAGTATATCTCTGCGTTTTTCTCATTTATATTTTATCAATTCCGTTATTAAAATATTTATTTGGATTAGATTTATTGACATTAATTGTAAATAAACTCGAGCTCACAACAAATTTAGCAATAAGTGAGAATGCCGGCAGCATGATAAATCCTTTAAATTTAGAACCCACATTATTGTCATTTATAATTAATGCGCCATTAGCAATAATTAATACATTTTTTAGACCTTTTATCAATGACATTGATAGTTTGATAATCATACCATCATTCATAGAAAATTTAATTTGGATACTATTAACTATTATAGCCATTATTTTCAGAAAAAAAGAAATTACTCAAAAAGAACAAAATATTTTATTATTTTTTTTATCGTTTACCATAATAGAAACTTTATTGATAGGATATACAACTCCAATATTAGGAGCGACGGTCAGATATAGGATTTTCCCTATGTTGTTTTTCCTTTTAAGTTTAATAATAGTAAATGATTTTGAAAAAATTAAATATAAATTAAAAATAAAAAAATATGAATAGAATAGTGGTAATCACTGGAGCTAGTAGTGGAATAGGAGAGGCTACAGCAAAAAAATTTGCAAAAAATGGAGATAATTTAATTTTATTAGCTAGAAGAATAGACAAACTAGAACTGATAAAACGAGAAATTTTAGAAAAAAATAATGTAAATATTTTAGTAGAGAAGTTAGACGTTAGAAACAGAAATGAAGTTTTTAATTTTTTTAATAATTTAAAAGAAGAATGGCAGAACATTGACATTTTGGTAAATAATGCTGGGTTAGCTCTAGGTCTCTCTCCAATATACGAAGGAGATATAGATGATTGGGAGATAATGGTGCAAACTAATATTATGGGGTTGTTATACGTGAGTAGAGCTATATTACCTGGAATGGTGCAAAGAAAAAGAGGACATGTAATAAATCTAGGTTCTATAGCAGGCAGAGAAGTTTATGCAAATGGGAATGTATATTGTGCCACTAAACATGCTGTACATGCTTTATCAGAAGCCATGAGAATAGATTTATTACCACACAACATAAAAGTTTCTAATATAGCTCCAGGAGCAGTAAATACCGAATTTTCTACTGTCAGGTTTAAAGGAGATAAACATCGTGCAGAACAAGTATATGTAGGCTACAACCCATTATATGCAGAAGATGTAGCTGATGCTATATTGTATGTAAGCAATTTACCAGCTAATGTAAATGTAAATGATATACTGGTAATGTCTACTCAACAAGCTAATGCAACAATATTTAATAAAAAGGAACATTGATTAGAGGGAACTAAAATTTTACAAAAATATTATGGAATAAGGAGACAAGTGCTGATAAGGGTTAAGTGTGTTAGCATTTTTAGTGTTATATTAATTGTTTAAAATAAGTAATGATATCATTAAATTAATTTTTATTTATATAATTTAATAATATTATTAAAAATTAAGAATTTATTTAATTTTTAATATTTAATATTATATTTCTCTTAAATGCTTATTATTACTAAATAAACTAAAAATAAAATCTAAATATTTATATCATTAATAGATTTAAACAATTTTTAAAAAATTATTATATAAAATCATTTGGCCTGTTTTATATAAAAAAATTAAAGTGTAATTTTGTAAAATTAAAAAACATTATATGGAAATCAACAGTGAAAAAGTCGTAACACCATACCCAGTGTCAATCATAATTGATAATTTTTCTGATATTAATAATCTGTCTAGATTAATCCAAAATAATCAAAGTCAATTATCAGATATATATGCAGCAGATCACATACAAGATATAGACATTATAGATAATCAGATGAAAATTACTACTGATCAAGGTTTGATTTTTATAGATCTTATAAAATCTGAACCTAATAAAGTAACTTATAAATTAAATGTAAATAATTTAAAGAATTTTAATGAAATGTTTATAATCTTTAATGCTGACACTCAATCAAATACCTTGTGGTTAACAATAAATGTAGATATTCCTTATGTTATGGGATTAATGCTAAAACCAAAAATTAAAAACTTTATGGATGAGATTAATAAAAGATTGACTGAAAATGTAACGTTTTAACAAATTTTTGTAAAAAACAATCATTATTAGCTCTATATGAATAAAATTGCCCAAAATAGATGGATTAAAACTATATTAATAGCAGTAGCGTTCATAATCGTCATTGGTAGTCTATGGTATATGAATTCTATTATGAAGCAAATAGCACAGTCTGAAAAAAAGAATGTGGAATTATGGGCAAAAACAATTCAGCAAAGAGCTAGTCTACTCAAAGAAACTCAAGATTTTTTGACTATGCTCGAAAATGAAGAACGTCAAAAAATGAATATTTGGGCAGAAGCCACAAAGAGGATAATTAATTCTACCAATGCAGATGATCTATCCTTCTATGCTACTATCATCAGTTCTAATAATTCCATACCTATTCTTATGGTGGATGAAAACAATAAAATTTTATCTAGGAAAAATGTAGAACCACCATATGATACGATAACATATATTTCTCAAAATAATGCAGGTAAATTTTTTATTTATTCACCTATAGAAATTGATTTAGGTAAGACAAAACATTATCTTTATTATGCAGACTCTAGATTAATAGAGAAATTTCATTTTATAATAAATGATATAGTTGATAAGTTTTTGAATGATATAGTAAAAAACAACATAAATATTCCAGTAATAGTAACTGATACTACAAAAACAAAAATATATGCATGTGGCAACATTGATACAGCATTAATATCGAATTCAGAAAATCTATTTAAGCTAATAAATTCAATGGAATTTGAGAATCAACCAATAACAATCCTATTACCCAACGGAGATAAACAATTAATATTCTATAAATCATCACAAGTAATAAGTAAAATGAGATGGTTTATACTCTTACAATTGGCTATTATATTAGCTTTTGTACTTGTAATAATCTATTTTGCTAGAGCATTATATTTATCAGAGAAAGATTCAATATGGATTGGAATGGCTAAAGAAACAGCTCATCAAATGGGCACACCACTTTCATCATTATTTGCATGGGTAGATTTATTAGAAAGTGAATATGGTAATAATGAGAATATAAATGAAATTAAGAAAGATTTAAATCGATTACAACGTGTAAGTGATAGATTTAATATAATAGGATCTAAACCGAAGTATTCAAAAGTTTCTTTAACTGAATTGCTAATGGAAATTCATGAATATTTTTTACATAGAATTCCATATAAAAAAATTGATTTAAAATTATACATTGAACCAGAAGAAGATATTATTTTAGAAGTAAATGCAGAATTGCTATCATGGGCAATAGAGAATATTGTAAAAAATGCGTTAGACTCTTTGGATATATCAAAAGATAAACAAGAGGTAGAAATAAGATTATCAGAAAATGAAAAATATGTTTTCATTGATATAACTGATACTGGTAGAGGCATACCAAATAAAATTCAAAAATATATTTTTAAAGCTGGATTTTCGACTAAAGAGCATGGATGGGGACTAGGACTAGCATTGGCCAAACGCATAGTTGAGCAATATCATAGAGGTAAAATATATATTGTATCATCTACAGCTAATGGCACTAGGATAAGGATACAGCTGAGGAAAAGTAAGTAATGAGGAAGTGATTGGTTTTATAGATTAACAAACATTTTCTAAATGTTTCAAACAGTATATGATATTTTACTTATTCTAAAATACTCATACCAGGCAAA
>JASEGF010000165.1 GCA_030017935.1 Bacteroidales bacterium
TCTCTATTTTTTAAAATAAAATATTAAAATTGACTTTTTAAGGGACGACTAATTATCATTAAACACAATTTACGAAAAATTAAAAAATTTTTATTAAATATTTTTTTACCAATATAAATTTTTAATGTAATTTTGAAGTCAAAATTTTAAACTATGAAATTTATTGTCTCAAATGCTGAATTAAGTAAAGCAATTAATAGTGTTAGTAGCATTCCCATTGCTAATAATGTAGTGAAAATCTTAGAAAATTTCTTGTTTTCTGTAAGTAATAATAATCTAACAATAACAGCAACAGACGGTGATACGAGAGCTAGTATTACTATAAATCTTATTGAAAGTGATGGTGAAGGAGAGCTAGTAATACCATCAAAATTATTACAAGAATATCTGAAAAATGTACCATCGATTCCTATTGCGTTTAATTTAGATACTACTGGTGAAAACAATTATCAAATTACTATATCTGCTGGTAATGGTGTATATCGTATGGTAGGAATGGATGCAGGTAATTATCCTACAATGCCTCAAATACCTGATGCTACAAGCATAGTACTAAATAGTAGTATCTTATCTACATCTATTGAATACACCCTGTTTTGTGCTGCTCCTGTAGATTACAGACAAATACTTACTGGTATTAATTTTGATTTTAAAGATAATATGTTAAATGTGGTTTCTACTGACAGTCATAGATTAGTTCGTTATAGAAGATTTAATATAGATACAGATGACAATTTTAATTTTGTTTCTAAAAGAAAACCCTTGCAATTACTTAGAAATTTATTAGACAAAGACACAGATGTAACTATTAATTTTAATGAAACCAATGTTTCTTTTGAGTTTGATAATATTATTATTTCTTGCAAACTGCTCGAAGGTGTATTCCCAGATTACGATAGAGTGATACCACCTAGTTTCGAAAATAAACTTTTAATTGGTAAAGAAGATTTTATAGCAGCATTAAAACGCGTTAGTGTCTTCACTGATAAAGCTACTAATCAAGTAAAAATGCAAATAGAAGGCCAAGAAATCACCCTCACTGGTAATGACGAAGAGTATGCTAATGAAGGTATAGAAAAACTACAATGTTCATATGAAGGTGAAGATATGGATATATCTTTTAATAGTAAAACTTTTATGGAAATGCTGCAACATCTAGACTGTGATAATATTAACATTTTGATGAATAAACCTAATACAGCTATAGTAATAACACCGGCAGAAGAAAATGAAAATGAAGATATTGCAATGCTTCATATGCCTATATTCCTTAAAGGAAGCGGTGATTATTAAAAACTAAATTTGCTTCATAAATATTAATTTTTTTTTAAATTGGGGGACAAGTAATTTTTGTTCCCCAATTTTATTTTATAAAACTGCTAATAAATTTTATATCAGAAAGTTATATATATTAAAATACTAAATAGTCGATCTTTAAAAACACGATAAACATTTGTTTATTAATAACTTATTGATTAATTTTTACTTTAAATAATTTTCTAGAAAAATTAACTTTTTTTAAAATTTTAGTTTAATTTAAAGTTGGATTTTCTGGAATATGTTGCCAAAATTCATAATCTGTACCTAGTTTTTCTACACATTTATTCCACATATATTTTATTGGCATTTCAAATATTTCATCTATTTGAAGCTCTGTAACAGCCCAATAATTTTTTTTCATTTCTTCTTTCAACTGCATAGGTGCCCAAGAGCTATACCCTTGAAAAATTCTAAGATTATTATCATTGGCAATGCCACTATTAATCAAATCATATAATACTCTAGTTTCGCCACCCCACCATAGTCCTGGAATTATTTCTGAACTCTTAGGAACTATATCACCGAATCTGTGTAAAATATAAATTTTATTTTCTTTAACTGGTCCTCCTAAATACATTGGTGAATCTACATTTAATTTTGATTCTAATATGAAATTTTTTAGATTATTATTTAGTTTTTTATTAATTATTACCCCTTCGGCTCCATCTTTATCATTGCTTAGTAATAATACTACTGATCTACTAAAAAAATAATCATAAGTAGTGGGCTCTGCTATTAACAATCTACCTACAGCAGGCTCTAGGTCATTTCTTCTAATTTTTAGTTTATATTCCATATTCATTTTATGAAGTTTTTTTATTATTTTTGACAAAAATTATGCCGAAAAGTTTACAAATTAACTAAAAAAATTATGAATAATTATATACAATTAACAAAAAAATATCCAATTTTTAATTACAATAAATTTCATATATCTATCGACGATAATAGTTTAACAATTTCTTTTGATTTTGATAATGGAGAATATTCATTCATGCCAAGCTCATCTTGGAAATTTAACAATGTTATAAATCCTCGTAGAGTCAATATGTATGAATTATCTCCCTTTGTGTTTAACATAGGTATGATTGAATTAATCAGTTATTGGAAAGCTACATGCTCTAGATTAGTAAATATATATCCTGCTTTTATCAATGATTTTCAGTCTCAATGGTGGAGAAATCTCTATTATAATGGACAAGGAGAATTTTTTTATAAAAATAATATAAATGTTAATATAGATGAATTCTTGCATTTTAGGATTAATAATTTTGATACTTTGCCAAGACAAAATTTCAGATCTTTACAAGAAAGGAGAGTAATAGTACCTATTGGTGGTGGCAAAGATTCAATAGTTACATTAGAATTATTGAAAAAATCAGATTTTGAGGTTATCCCATTAATAATAAATCCTAATGCTGCTACATTGAGAATTATAGACATAGCTATGATACCTAGAGCTAATATAATAGAAATACACCGTGAGATAGATCCTACACTATTAGAATTAAATAAGAAAGGTTTCCTAAATGGTCATACACCTTTTAGTGCTATGCTTGCCTTCTATAGCTTTATGAGTGCATACATTATAGGAGCCAAATATATAGCTCTGAGTAACGAATTTAGTGCTAATGAAAGTACTATCATTAATAGTAATGTAAATCATCAATATTCAAAAACTATAAGTTTCGAGAGCGATTTCAGATATTATACAAAAATGTTTTTGAATAATGACATAGAATATTTTAGCTTCATTAGACCATTACATGAGCTACAGGTAGCTAAATTGTTCTCTCATTACCCACAGTATTTTACAGCTTTTCGTAGCTGTAATGTAGGAAGTAAAGATGATAAATGGTGTGGTAATTGCCCCAAATGTTTATTTGTAGCTCTAATGCTCGCTCCATATATCAATCATAATGAATTAGAAAACATCTTTGGTAAAGATATTTTCTCTAATTTAGAATTAAAAAATACTTTAGAAGAATTATTAGGATTGAAAATGACAAAGCCATTTGAATGCATTGGCACAGTAGATGAGGTTAGAGCTGTAGTAAATCAATTAATTACTGATGAATATTATTCTAAAAAACCATTGTTTGCAAACTTAACACCATTACCAGCACCATCATTAAAAGCAATTAAAGAATCCTGGAATGACATTCATTTTTTACCTTCTGATTTTGAGAAAATTTTAAAAAAAGCATTTAATTAAGATGTTGAATAAATTAACTGAAATAATAATGAAAAAATATCTGTTTTTTTTAATATTATTTTTGAACATTGTATCATCATATGCTCAAGATAAAGATACCCTAAAATTAATATTTATCGGTGATATAATGCAACATGGTCCACAAATTGCTTCTGCTTGGAATGGAGAATCATATGATTATTCTGATAATTTTCAATATTTATTACCTCTATTTAATTATGCTGATTTTGTAATAGGTAATTTAGAAACTACATTTAATGGAGCACCTTACACTGGTTATCCAGCTTTTAGTGCACCAGATGATTTCGCTAAAGCTCTGAAAGACGCATCAATAGATATTTTAGTAACTGCCAATAATCATAGTTTTGATAAAGGAGCTAAAGGAGTAGTGAGAACAATAAAAGTTCTAGATAGCCTTTATATCAACCATACAGGAACATTTAAAAATTATGAAGACTTTAAAAAAAATCATCCATTAATCATTCAAAAAGGTAGTATTAGAGTAGCTTTGCTAAATTATACCTATGGTACTAATGTAGGTATATCTAAATCTAGTGTATTAATTAATATTATCGATACAAATGAAATCAGAGATGATATTTTACTAGCTAAATCATACAATCCTGATGGAATAATAATCTTTTTTCACTGGGGCGATGAATATCACAGATTGCCTAATACTTTCCAGACAGAGATTGCTAATTTTTGCTTTAGGAATGGAGCTAATTATTTGATAGGTTCGCATCCACATGTCATCCAGCCAATGCATAAAAATATATTAGATAGCTCTAATAATGTAGAATCTGTAGTTTATTATTCTTTAGGTAATTTTATTTCTAATCAGCGAGGTATTAATACAGATGGCGGTGCAATAGCTTATTTGGAATTTACCAAAAATCAAAACAAATTAAATATTAATCGAGCTGGTTATCTATTGTCGTGGACATGGAAAAAATTGGTTAACGACAAATATGTTTATATTAATGTACCATCGTGGGAATTCAATAAAATAGATTCAAATTCTGCTGACCAAAATGCAATGAAAACTTTTTTGGATAGTTCTAGAAATTTATTAAATAAATATAATGTTGGTATTAATGAATATTACTTTGATAAAAGCAAAAATAAATTGTTTCCTATTGATACAAAAACATTTGAGTACAAATAAAATATTATAGCTTAATAAATGACTTTAAAACATTTTCACTAGTAAGATGTAAAAATAATTTTTAAAAATTAAGTTGAAAGTTTAATAAATTTAACATTATAATTAAATATTAATTATAATCAATTATTATTCAATGCTTTATAACAAAATTTTATCTATGAAATTTTTAAAAAATTTTA
>JASEGF010000166.1 GCA_030017935.1 Bacteroidales bacterium
ACAAGTATTTATTAAATAAATTAATAGAGGATGTGGGGAGGATGTTGAATTTAGCAGCGTCTGATAGATGTGCGTGGTATGAATACATCAAGCTTAGAAATAAACCAATAGAAAACCTAACATAGTCATGCCACCTATCCCTACCCCCTTAAATTTTTTTTCATATTCGTTTTTTCTTCATTATCTTTGTAAAAAAAATGAAAATCCTTGTTTTAAATTGTGGTAGCTCTAGTATTAAATATCAGCTCTTTGATATGTCGGCTGGTGAAAATGTCCTTGCTAAAGGTTTATTAGAAAGAATAGGTCAAACTATTGGCATTGTTAATCATACTCCTATTGGTAAGGACAAAATTAAATATGAAACACCTATTCCCAATCATACTGCTGGAATCGAAATAATAATTAATTTGTTATTAGATAAAGAAGTTGGTGTTATTAATTCTTTAAGTGAGATAAAAGCTGCAGGACATAGAGTAGCTCATGGTGGTGAACATTTTAAAAATAGTGTACTCATTAATAATGATACTATTACTGAAATTAGTAATTGTATTCAATTAGCTCCTTTGCATAATCCTGCAAATTTGAAAGGTATTTTAGCTGTTGAAAAATTAATTCCTGGATTACCGCAAGTAGCTGTGTTTGATACTTCTTTTCATCAATCTATGCCCGACTATGCTTATATTTATGGTATCCCTTATGAATATTATGAGAATTTCAAAATTCGTAGGTATGGTTTTCATGGTACTAGTCATAAGTTTGTAGCTGAAAAAGCTGCTAATATGATTGGTAAAAATATTAATGATCTTAAAATTATCTCTTGTCATCTAGGTAATGGAGCTTCTATTACTGCTATTGATAGAGGTGTCTCTATTGATAATAGTATGGGATTCACTCCTGTAGAAGGGCTTATTATGGGCACTCGTTGTGGTGATCTAGATGTTGGTGCTTTATTATTTATTATGGAAAAAGAAAATTTAGATACTAAACAAGCTAATGATTTAGTAAATAAAAAAAGTGGAGTGCTTGGTATCTCTGGTATTAGTTCAGATATGAGAGATTTAGAAAATGCTGCTATGCAAGGTAATAAACCTGCTAAATTAGCTCTAGATGTTTATGCTTATAAGGTAAAAAAATACATTGGATCTTATATAGCTGCTATGAATGGTTTAGATATGTTAATATTCACTGGTGGAATAGGAGAGAATAGTATGTATATGAGAGAGCAGATTACATCTAATATGGAATATCTTGGTATTAAAATAGATAAAAATATTAATGATTCTACCAAAGGGGTAGATGCTATTATTTCTACTAAAAATTCAAAAGTTTGCACAATTGTGGCTACTACTAATGAAGAACTTGTCATAGCTCGTGATACTATGCGAATAGTAAATGATTTGAATTAAAACTAATTAAACATAGGCACATCAGTGCATTATTAGGAATAAATGTATTTATAAAAACGTTTTATTCATTAATCTTTTTTGTTTTTTTGGCTTCGTCCCATAATTTATCCATTTCTTCTAGAGATAAATTATTTATTTTAGACCCATTATCATTAGCTTTTTGTTCAATATATTTAAATCTATAAATAAATTTTTTATTAGCTTTTTCTAAAGCATCATCTGGATTGATATTTAGAAAACGAGAATAATTAATTAGCGCAAAGAATACATCGCCTAATTCTTCTTCGATATTTTGCTGATTTGCTGAGTTTATTGCGTGATGTAACTCACTAATTTCTTCACTCAGCTTATCATATACCTGATTAATATTTTCCCAATCAAATCCTACACCCTTAGCTTTTTCTTGTAGTCTATATGCTTTGACCATGCTAGGTAGATGTGGAGGCACACCTTCTAAAACACTTTTTTTACCTTCATCTAATTTTATTTTTTCCCAATTTTGTTTAACTTCATTAGCATTATTTACTGTTACATCGCTGAAAATATGTGGATGGCGTCTAATCAATTTTTCATTTAGTACTTTTAGCACATCTGTAATGTCGAAGCTATCTTTTTCATCTGCGATTATAGAATAAAACATTAAATGTAACATTATGTCTCCGAGTTCTTCTTTAATCTTTTTATCATCATTTTCTAATATTGCTTCTGATAGTTCATATACTTCTTCTATTGTCATTGTGCGTAGAGTCTCATTATTCTGAGCTCTGTCCCACGGGCATTCTTTTCGTAGTCTCATCATTATTTCTAGTAGTCGTTTAAATTCATTTATTGCTTCATCAATATTCATAATAAAAAATGTTTTTACATCCTATAAAGTCTCATTTCTAAATATTTGACATCAAAGCCAAATTTTTCGTACAATTGTCTCGCAGTATTTTTAGGATCTACTTGCAGAGATATACTTCCATTAGTATTATCTAATACATATTGCATCAGTTGGCTACCTATGCCTTGGTGTCTATGATTTTTATCTACTGCTAGATATGCAAATAAATTTTCTGGGAATACACCTTTCATATTAGTGTATAATACTACTGCTACTCCTAGCATTACATCATTATCATCATATGCTACAGCTGCGAAGCCGCCATTAGAATTAGTTCTCTCAAATGCATAGTTCATCGCATTCTCGATATATTGTATAGGATCTCCGAAATTTTCTAAATTGATAAATAAAAAGTTTACAAGGTCTTCTATTAGTTTAATATTATTTTTTTCTTCTTTTGAATATTTAATAATTTTAGTCATAGTTGTTATTTTAAGATAATTAAATGATTTAGAGTAATATAGTTAATAAAGAATTAAATTTCTAGAACAAATCTGAATCAATGATAGACAATTTTTTAATAGTATTTTCTACTTCTTTTTCTAGTATTTTATAATTTTCTCTACTTATTGGAACCAAAGGAAGTCTAAAATATTCATTTATACGTCCCATAATTGTTAAAACAGCTTTTATCCCAGCAGGATTGCCCATTTTCAGCAAAGTATGCATTAGTGGCAGCAGAGCATAATGATATTGTCTAGCTATTTCGATATTACCTTCTAAAGCAAAAGCTGTCATTTTAGCAAAAGCTCTTGGGAATGCATTTGCTATTACAGATATTACACCGTCAGCACCTACAGACATAAATGACAAGGCGAGAGCATCATCTCCGCATAATACTGTGAAATTATCTGGTCTTTCATTTAGAATATTCATTAATTGATCTAAATCTGCAGTAGCTTCTTTCAGAGCCACAACGTTTTCTAATTCATTAGCTAATCTCAACGAAGTTTTAGCTTCAATATTAATAACAGTCCTGCCTGGAACATTATATGCGATTATAGGTAGAGGTGAGGCTTCTGAGATAGCTTTATAATGTGCAAAAATTCCTTCTTGCGAAGGTTTATTATAATATGGACATACAGATAATATAGCACTTACACCTTTTAGGTCTAATTTATTAATTTCTTGTATTACTTTTTTTGTATTATTTCCACCTATTCCTACTACTAATTCAGTTTTGCCAGATAGATGTTCTGTAAAATATTTAATAGCTTCTTGTTTTTCGTCTAGCTCTATTACTGGTGACTCTCCTGTAGTGCCGAATAACACTATATAATCCACTACATCATTAATGGTTTTTAACATTATATCCCAGCTATCATAGTCTATTTTACCATTAGAGTCGAATGGAGTTACTATGGCGACTCCTAATCCATTAAATTGTTTTATGCTCATAAATATTCCTTTTTATTTGAATTTATTTAAAGTATCAAAAATAGTATTAATTTTTTTATAATCATTAATTATAAAATACAACTGAAAATAATTTTGATATTCTTCACTACCAATACCTATGCATGATTCAGTATGTATATATTTTAATAAATAATTAATTGGAGAAAAATAATTTGGATTAAAAAATATTAATAAATCCGAATTTATAGTTTTATTATTTATGAATAAATTAATCGATTTTTTAATTGATGAAACTTTTTTATTTTTAATATAATCATTTAAAATGATAGAATTATCTACATATATTGGCATTTCATTATCAGAATAATATAAATAATTATTAAATTTACTTTTAGGATAATTTTCATTAAAAATTTTTATGAATAGTTCTAATCCTTTCAGATCATCATTAGAATTAATATTTGCTAAAACACTTACAGAATCTATTCCCTTTAATTTGCTAGGATTAAATGGGAATGGCGAGCTCTTTGTAAATATTTTCTGTAAAATTTTTTTACTCACAATAAAAACAATTTATCAAAATTAATAATTTTTTATAAAAGGAATGTAAAAATTAGTATTATGAATAAGTAAAAAATTAATGAAATAAAAAATATCGAAAAGAGAATAGTGGAACATTAGTTTAATGTAGTTTCAACATTTAACTTCAACTTTTAAACTAATCAACTCATCAACCCTATATCCTATTACCTATTACCTATTACCTATCACCTCTCATCTATTACCTACCACTTATCACTTATCTCCTCGTCCCCCCCTCACCCAGTCACCTCGTCTCCCAGTCTCCTTATCACCTATCTCCTATTACCTATCACCTATCTCCTTTTACCTATCACCTCTTCTCACCATCTCCTTCTCTCCCCATCTCGCAGTCTCCTCGTCGCCTATCACCTATTACCTATCACTTATCACTTATCACCTATCACCTATCACTCATCACCTCCTCTCCCCCTCACCCAGTCTCCAAGTCACCTATCACTAATCACTAATCACTAATCACTTTCTCTCCCCGTCACCCAATCTCCTCGTCACCCAGTCACCCAGTCTCAACTTATCAACCTTGATTTTTTATTTGTGTTCATTTGTGTGCATTTGTGGATTAATAACAAAAATTGGACAATTAAATATTAACCTAAATAATTTACCCACAATAAACGTTATAGAAC
>JASEGF010000167.1:0-2273 GCA_030017935.1 Bacteroidales bacterium
ACTTTTCTTTGTGTGGTTGACAAAGAAAAGTAAATTAAGTAGAAATTTATTTAAAAATTAATTATACACATAATAAATATAGTTATTACTATGAATGAACTAGTAATAATTTAGTTATTACTTAAATGTCTAATTCAAATCTATAATTCATAAAATGATATTTGTTATAAAATCTGCCATTTATTCAAAATATCTTACTTTTGTAATTATAATTTAATATTTAAAAAAATAGTACTTTATGCCATGGGATGTTAATTCTTTTCGTAATCATTTCCCTTTTTATTCGTTAGATAATGATATTGTTTATTTAGATAATGCTGCAACTACACAAAAAAATATTGAGACCATAGATACTCTGAAATTTTTTTATTCCCATTTTAATGCAAATGTTCATCGTGGAGCTCATTATTTATCTATTAAAGCTACAGAATTATTTGAGGATGCAAGACATAAAATTCAAAATTTTATAAATGCAAAAAATAGTTATGAGATTATCTTTACCAAGGGTACTACTGAAGCCATTAATTTAGTCGCTTTTAGCTATATAGAGCAATTTTGCAAATCTGGTGACAATATCATTACCACACCTATTGAGCATCATAGTAATTTCGTCCCCTGGCAACTAGCTGCCAAAAGAAAAAACTTAGAATTGCGCTTTATACCGTTTAATGTTAATAATTATACTCTTGATCTCGAGGCTTTTAGAAAATTGGTTGATAATAATACAAAAATCATTGCCATCACTCAAGTTAGTAATGTTTTAGGAATAGCTACTAATATTAATGAAATTATAGACTTTGCTCATTCTAAAAATATTCCCGTCCTTATAGATGCTGCGCAATCTTTTCCACATATGGCTATAGATGTTCAACAATTAGATGCTGACTTTATAGCACTATCTGCTCATAAATTCTACGGTCCTACTGGTATTGGCATTTTATTTGGTAAAGAAAAATGGTTAAATGCTATGCCTCCATATCAGAGTGGCGGCGAAATGATCGATCTTGTAACTATAGATAAGACTACTTTCAATGAATTACCATTTAAGTTTGAGGCTGGCACTCCAAACTTTGCTGATGCTATTGCCTGGGGAGCTACTATAGATTTTATTAGTCAATTTGATAAAAACCAAATGTTTAATTATGAAGAAGAGCTTTGGAACTACGCATACGAAAAATTATCTTCTTTACCTTACATTAAAATTTTTGCTTACCCAGAGCAAAAACATTATGGTGCTTTGTCTTTTGTTTTCAATGAAATTCACCCCTATGATGCTACGTCAGTTTTGGATGAATTAAAAATTGCCGTTAGAGTAGGTCATCACTGTGCTCAACCTTTAATGAATTTATTAGGTGTTACTGGTACTATCAGAGCTTCTTTTGCTCCTTATAATAACAAAGATGACATTGATAAATTATTAGAAGGATTAAAGACAGTATATAAATTTTTTAACAAGAATTAGTTAGTTATGAATAATATCGAATTAAAGGCTAAACAAATAGAAGAAGAATTTTCTATCTTTGATGACTGGATGGATAGATATAATATTTTAATCGATAAAGCTAGGAATTTAGAACCATTAGATCCGAAATATAAAACTCCTCAATATTTAATAAATGGTTGTCAATCTCAATTATGGTTATTTTGTGAGAATAAAGATGGTCGTTTATTTTGTATGGCTGATGGTGATGCTATTATCACAAAAGGTATGGCAGCTATTGTTCTAGAACTTGTAAATGGTGAACCATTGCAAGATATTTTAAATTATAATTTTGAAGTCTTTGATAAAATCGGACTTCATTCTCACCTCTCTCCTACTCGTTCTAATGGATTACGTAGTTTAATTAAACAAGTAAAATTATATGCTGAAGCATATTTATTAAAAAATATTAGCAATGATAAACAAAGATAATGTTATTGAAATTCTAAAAACAGTTTTCGACCCAGAAATTCCTGTTAATATCTGGGATCTCGGCATAGTCTATAATATCGAGATTACTGAAAATAATGATATAATTATTACGATGACTATGACAGCACCTAATTGCCCTATCTCTGAAATGATTTTAGATGATGTCAAAGCTTCTCTTAGTAATTTAGAAGGTGTGAATGATATAAAAATTAATTTGACTTTTGATCCTCCTTGGTCTCCTGATATGATGTCTGAAGAAGCTAAACTACAACTAGGCTTGTTCTAGGTTTGTTCTGATTTTATTCATTCTATTGGCAACCACATGCTTTTTTATATTTAATCCAGCTATTGTAGCTACCAT
>JASEGF010000167.1:2283-4847 GCA_030017935.1 Bacteroidales bacterium
CATTCAAATCTATTTTAGTTTTTATTCCTTTTAGTCGTCCTCTATCTGTATATTGCCAAAATAAAAAATCTTTTGGCAACTGTGGCTCATCTATTCTATATGATGCTATCCATAAGGGCAAATGATCTAGATCATTACCGATTATTAAATCATAATATGTAGATACATTTGTATAAATCATTATTTCATGATCTTTTTCATTATTAATAGTCTGAATAAAAGTATTCAAATTTTTTATAGCAAGCTCTCTATCTGTATATTCCTCAATATCAATCACATATGGTAGTTTCACTTTCACATTATTAATAGAATTCAAAAAATTTTTAGCTTGTTCGCTACCACTAATGTCCGCGATGAAATAATGATACGCTCCAAAGCAAACATTCCTTTTTATCAATTCTTTAGAATATTCTTCAAACATATTATCTTGTAATGTTATACCTTCAGACGCCTTTAAAAAGACAAATTCAATAGGTAAATCATTCCCATATAATAATGTATCCCAATTAATTTGTTCTCCTTGGTAATAGGATAGATCTATTCCATACACATTATAATTTTCTCTTTTGGGAAAATAATATTCAGATTTATTAATAATAAAATATATTATTAGCATTATAATCAGTGTAATGAGTAATAAAAATAATAGTTTCTTTTTTTCTTTCTTCATAATTTGTTATGAAATGCAATTTAGATAATGAGTATTTTACGCAAAAAATGTTCCTTTATTATTAGTTTTTATATCAACTATTCAAAATTAGAATGTGTTATATGCTGAATCAATAGCAAAATAGCGGTATTAGCAGCTGATTCTATAACTATTTCTCTATTACCATGAAAATTAAATTCATTATGAAAAATTTTTGTTGGCGTAGCTATGGCGAAATGTACTAATCCAACATGTTTATCTTGAGTGCCACCGGTAGGGCCAGCTATACCACTTATAGCTATGGCATAATCTGTATTAAATAATTCTTTCCCATTTTCAGCCATATATTTTACAGTTTCTTTACTTACAGCACCCTTTTTAGCTATTATTTCTTCTGGTACATCTAATATTTCTTCCTTAATTTCATTAGAATAGCATACTAAGGTCCCTTTGTAATATTCAGAACTGCCAGCATTAGAAACTATTTTACTTGCTACAGTGCCACCAGTACAACTCTCTAATGTACACAATGTTTTTTTAGAATTTACAAGTAATTTATGCAAATATACTTCTGGTTTATCTATATCATCATAAACAAAAAATTCTCTAAAAGTATATATTAAACTACTGATAAATTTTTTAAAATCTTCATTTTGTGAATAATCTTTCATAGCAGTGAAAACTATTCTGAGATAACCATAAGAAGGAAGATAAGCAGCTGACAAGGTATCAAATTTTTCTAACATTGGTTCTATAAATGCAGCTATTTCACTTTCTCTAGTATTTCTAAAAGTATAAGCTACACGCCATAAATAAGCAGAATAATTATTAATAATCCATGGTAAGACAGACTGATCAAATATAGTTTGTGCTTCTTGTGGCACTCCAGGCAGACTAAATAATATTACATTATTTTTTTTTACTTTAATACCAGGAGCTGCTCCGACAGGATTTGGTAATAACTCAGCAGATTGTGGCACCATTGCCATCCGCTCTCTCATTTGAGTATATTTTACTTCATGGTTTTCATAAAAATTTTGTATTGTTTTTTTCACTTCATCATTTAATACGATTGGAACATTTAACCAATCAGCAATAGCTTCAATAGTTTTATCATCTGGAGTAGGTCCTAATCCACCCGTAGTGATTATCAAATTATGTGATTTTGATAATTCATCTAAAGCATTGACAATAACATTAATATCATCAGCAACTGACAATATAATTTTAGTCTGGAAGCCATTTATAAATAATTGATTAGCAATATATGAAGCATTTTTGTTATATATAATACCTCTCAAAAGTTCATCCCCAATACTCAAAATTGCAATATCCATACTAATTTTAATAATTTTATACAAAATTATTAAAATATCATGAAGTGATAAACTTAAACTATCTTTAAATAGTTTTATTGTAAAAACAAAAACTATTTTACTATTATAACTTTACCAATTATTAACTCTTTTTTATACCCTTGTGAATCTTCAAATTTTATAATATAAGTATAAGAACCTTGAGGAACAGGTTCTCCCTTATATGTTCCATCCCACCCTTGATTTATGTCTGTAGTGTAGAATAATTGTTTTCCCCATCTATCATAAATTCTCATTTCGAAAGTATTCGGATTTATGTTAGTTCCTATAATATTAAATAATTCATTTAAATCGTTCCCATTAGGTGTAAATGCATTAGCAATATAAAAGGTATTAGCATCTTCTTTAATAATTATATTTGCTCCCACTGTATCTATACAACCGTATTCATCTGATACTGATAAAATAACATGGTATTCTCCAGGATTTGTGTATGAATATGTGGGAGAATAATCTGTTGATGTACTTCCATCTCCAAAATCCCATTCATAAAAACTCGCACCAGTAGAATAATTTTCAAAATATATTATTGGATCTTC
>JASEGF010000168.1 GCA_030017935.1 Bacteroidales bacterium
AAAGCTATATAATGTGGTATGTGGTGAAGCATAAATATTTATTGAATAGATTAATAAATGATATAGGTAGGATGTTGAATTTAGCAGCGTCAGACTGGGAAGCATGGTATGTATATATGAAGTTGAAATTAAAGCATAGGGAAAAGCTAACATAAATGTTGATCTCAATCCCTTCTCTCCTACCCTCTCCATAATTCCAAATATCAAATAAATCTTTTGAAATAGGCGTTTAGATAATAAAGTCCTTATGAGTTTTTATATTAAAAGAATACCTATACAATAATTCGTAAGCTCTACCAGTACCGCATTGGGAAATGATTTGTAATAAAACAAGCAAGCAGGGATGGGCAGAAGGGTTTACAATATTTGAGCGAGCTTTATCGAGCGAGTTTGTAAACCCCAAGAGGTGATTGCGTAGTTTTATAACTACCCTGTCAGGCTTTGCCTGACACCCCTTCGGAGAAGGGGAATCGCACACCGTATTTCCCTCTTATAGAGGGTATGTCTCGTAGAGACGGGGTGTTAACAAGAGAAAAGACTTTTCTTTTGTTACTTTTCTTTTGTTACTTTTCTTTGTGTAGTTGACAAAGAAAAGTAAATTAAGTGGAAATTTATTTAAAAATCAATTATACTAATAATAAATATAGTTATTACCGTGAATGTATCAGTAATAATATAGTTATTACTTAAACGATTAATTCAATATATCTTTCTAATAAATCCACATTTATTCTACAATGATATATATTAACAAATCTTTCAAAATCAAGAAAAATTTGTAATTTTATAAAAGTTTTTTTAGCAGTTATGAATTATTTATTAGACAGACAAGATTTATATAATTTAGATAAAAATGAAATAATAGAATTATTGCAATTGCAAGGTGATGATTTCTTAAAATTAGTTAAAAAAGCTAATGAAATTCGTTTAAAATATAGAGGTGACAAAGTCTATTTTAGAGGTTTAATAGAATATTCTAATATTTGCAGAAAAAATTGCTTATATTGTGGCATTAGAAGTGGTAATAAAAATTTCATTCGTTATACTATAAAAGATGATGAATTTTATAATGCTGTAAACTTTGCTATCAGAGAGCAATATGGGAGCATCGTAATACAAAGTGGCGAAAATACTAGTCCAGCTTTTATAGAAAAAATTACAGAATACATAAAAGAAATTAAAAAAATTAGTAATGGTAAATTAGGCATTACACTATCATTAGGGGAGCAATCAATAGAAACATATCAAAAATGGTATGATGCTGGTGTACATCGCTATTTATTACGTATAGAAGAGTCTCATCCTGAGTTATACAAAAAGTTACATCCACAAGATGGCAATCACGACTTTGATACTAGGTATAATTGTTTAATAAATCTACAAAATATTGGTTATCAATTGGGCACTGGCGTTATGATAGGATTGCCGTTTCAAACAGTGGAACATTTAGCTGATGATCTAATTTTTATGAGAGATTTAGACATAGATATGTGTGGTATGGGACCTTATATAGAACATCCTGATACTCCGCTTTATCAATACAAAGATGAGCTTTTACCTTTAAAGGATAGGTTTAATTTGACTTTAAAAATGATTGCTATTATTAGGTTGATGATGCCCGATATTAATATAGCTGCTACCACTGCTATGCAAGCTATAGATCCAATGGGTAGAGAAAAAGCTTTGCAAGCTGGTGCTAATGTTTTGATGCCTAATATTACTCCTAAGCAATACAGAGAAGAATATTTACTCTACAATAATAAACCATGTATAGATGAAAATCCTGATGATTGTATATCTTGCCTAGACTCTAGAGTACAAATGGCAGGTTATCGTGTAGGGTACAATGAATGGGGTGATAGTACTCATTATTTTAATAGAAAAAAATTATAAAAATTATTAATCTTAATTTTTCTTTGGTTTATATCCACTTTGTTGCAATAAAATGCTTGAGTTTGTTATCGAAAAAATATTTTTAAAATTTTCATTTGGATGAGATCGCGCATAACTACGTATTATTTGCCATCCTATATATTGACCGATACGTGGAGCACTATTTTGTGAAAATGTACTAGTGAATGGCGCCTCACCTATATATTTATTTATCTCACGCACATCTGTAGTATAAAGCAATTTTTTATCAATAAAAAATCCCCAAACATTGCCTTCATTGGTACTAGCCCACATATATTGCGGTGTAGTGTAATATATTTTTGTACTATCAGGTGTTTCTGGCAAGGCTATATCTGTAAAATATAATATTTTACCATGATAAAGCATTTTATCCAAAAGAGTGCTATTAGGAGGATTATATTTTTCTACATATGATCTTCCTATTTCTTTCATACAATCTACTATTATGAAATCCTTTGTCATTCTACGCGAAATATATTTAGGTATGCCAAACTGTTTATAGATGTTATAATTCTCACCTAAATACATGTCTAAGGCTATGATAAGATTATTTTCTGCATACTTAACAGGAAATTCAAAGTCGCCACCAGACACATAAGTGTAAATATTGGGTATGACAAAACTACTATCAAAATACAATATCCTTTTAAAAGCTTCTTTCAGAGACATTTCTAACCATGATAAATCATCATATTGTTCATCTACATCTTTTTTAAATTGTTTCACTGTTGGATCTTTCAAGTATAATTTCATTTGATAAATATTTGCTGGATTATTTAAATCTTCTAAATTATAAAAAAAACTATATTTATTATGTAATGTCGTCAATCTTTCTTTTAAACTATCGAGAGGTATAGCAAACAAATCCTGCTCATATCTATGTATTTTAATCGGTGGCACATATATATTTGTCATTTTTTTTCTTTCTATTACTGGTAGAAATTCTTTCTCTTTATTTTTATTACTACATGAGTTACATGCATTCAATACTAGAGCAAGCAAAATAACTATTGGAAATACTTTATTCATAAGAAATTATTTTTATAACTTTGTTTTTAGAAATTCAAAATTAATAAAACTTATGAAAAGGATAGCAATTTTAATTATAGGACTTTTGTCAGTATTTTCATTAAAAATTTATGGACAAAATGATGAGTCATTAACTGAATTTAAATTTTTCAGAGCTGGTATGTATGGAACTACTGGAATTACTTGGATGAAACCTGATATGAAAGAATGGACAAATGATGGTGTTCGTTTTGGTTATGGTTATGGTTTTATGGCAGAGTTTGCTCTAGCACCTAATATTGTTATTGCATCAGGCTTTGATGTGATGTATGGTAGTGGTAAATTGAAATTTGCTGATACACTTTTCAGTTATGATATTTATACAAACCAACAGTCTGATATTAATTCTTTATACAAAATTCAATATTTGCAAATTCCTATTACGCTCAAAATGCGTACTAATGAAATTAATTATTTCAGATATTATATGAGACTCGGCACCTCATTAGGCTTCAGAATAGGAACTAAATATACCGAAGAAATTAGTGCTAAAGATGGTTCTTTTGTTATTAGACCTTATGATAATGAAAAAGCTATTGATCGTGTCCCTCTTTTCAGAGCTTCTTTTGATGTAGGTGGCGGTATAGAATATTCACTAGGTGGTACTACTGCACTATTAGCAGAAATATATTTTAATAATGGCCTCACTAATAGCTTAAAAGAATATAATAATTTTAAATATAATGCTAAAGTCAATTACTTAATGCTAAGAGTTGGCATTTTATTTTAAGATTTTTTATAAAATTACTCTTTTTTAATCTTTACACATATAAAACGTTATAGTACTTAAATATAAATAATTTTAAGATAAAGATAAAATATTTTTTTTATTTAAAAAATATTTATAATAATTTTACAAAGTAAAACCCCCTAAACAAAAAAATATGGAAAAAATTACTATGACAGACATTAAAGCAAGCTCAATTTTAAAATTAAATGATTCTGATTTGAATCAATACAAGTTGCATTTGGCTTGTTGGAATGGTTATGAACATCCATTGGATGTTTATTTGGCTGACTGGAATAAATGGATAGATTGGAATCAATGGCGTGGTGATAAAAATGACTTTAACAGAAAGTATATTTTCAGTTTAATCCAATTCTATCACGAACCTAATAAGTGGTTGTTTGGTGGAATCTTTGAAGTAAAAGAGCGACACGAAAATTTTAAAGAAACAAAAGCAGGTTATAGAGTTGAACTTCTGGACTTACACAAAGAAATGATTGGACGATTAATAATTGATTTTTATCGTTACCAAGGAATGCGTGGTAGAGCCTATAACCTCGAAAATTATTTTAAAGATTTTAAAATTTCACAAATACTTAAACAACCTTATGACGGAATCAATTTTCCAGGATATGAGAATATAAATATTGACTTTCAAAAATTAGAATTAATCTTTAAATACCAGAAGAATGATTGGAAAGCCGCATTGGAAAATGTAAAGGGAGTGTATGTGATCTTTGATAAATCAAATGGTAAAAAATATGTTGGGTCAGCTTATGGTGATTTTGGAATTTGGTCTCGTTGGTCTGTTTACGCAGGAACGGGACACGGTTTTAACGATGAATTGACTAAGTTGATTTCCCAAGAAGGAATTGACTATGCACGAAAAAATTTTCGCTTCTGTCTGCTTGAATATCGAAAAGCAGGAACAGATGACTCAATTATTATTGCCCGAGAATCATTCTGGAAAGAAGCTTTATTATCTAGAACTGAATTTGGATACAATAAAAATTAAAAAAACGCTGGGAACAAAATGTTCTACCCTGACCTAAAGGTCTAATATAATTGGGTGTATGATAATATGCCCCTACGATGTGTTTTTTGAGATAATATCGTTTTCTATCTTACTTTG
>JASEGF010000169.1 GCA_030017935.1 Bacteroidales bacterium
CCATCAGATTGTAAAACAAATCCTGTAGGTCCAGTGTATGTAGTAAGCCCTGATACCCATTTAATATATGAACTAGATTGTGGAAAAGATGAACTAGTAGATACTTGTATGTACCACCCTGTGCCAGAATTTTGCCATTGAAATTTTACTTCATTATCTGGGCATCCTAATAATGTAGCTGATAAATTAGCTGGTACAGATGCACATGCTAAAGTAGTAAATGAATAAGTAGTAGTATAATTACCACTGCCATAATATATTCTCCAATAATAAGTTGTCGATGATTGAAATGATAAAGGTGTGGTACCATCAGATTGTAAAACAAATCCTGTAGGTCCAGTGTATGTAGTAAGCCCTGATACCCATTTAATATATGAACTAGATTGTGGAAAAGATGAACTAGTAGATACTTGTATGTACCACCCTGTGCCAGAATTTTGCCATTGAAATTTTACTTCATTATCTGGGCATCCTAATAATGTAGCTGATAAATTAGCTGGTACAGATGCACATGCTAAAGTAGTAAATGAATAAGTAGTAGTATAATTGCCACTGCCATAAAATATTCTCCAATAATAAGTTGTCGATGATTGAAATGATAAAGGTGTGGTACCATCAGATTGTAAAACAAATCCTGTAGGTCCAGTGTATGTAGTAAGCCCTGATATCCATTTAATATATGAACTAGATTGTGGGAAAGAGGAACTAGTGGATACTTGTATATACCACCCAGTACCTGAATTTTGCCAAGAAAATTTAACCTCATTTTCTGGGCATCCTAATAATGTTGTTGTTAGATTGGTAGGTACTAATGTCGAGGAATTGCAATTTTCTATTATTTGTTGAGTATTTGTCCTTAATGTAGGTAATAAAGCATATAATGCATCCCCTGGGCATGTAGTACCTCCCGGATTTACATCTCTATGCCCACATATACGCTTTATTGTCCTTGTTACGTTATCTTGACATAATATACTAGCAGAACTAGTAGGATCGAAACCTTTGTAATCATACCACCATGCCATAAACTGGCAACATTTATCGTTTTGTGCTGTAGTAGGTGCAGTACCTACTGCATCTGAATTACCTAAATAATTTAATCCTATTGAATATGAATTTGAGCTACCTGCATGTGCACCCCTTACATCACTATTAGGAAGATTTGGATTATACCTACCTACATACATATTACCCACTTTATCAAATAAATAGTTATATCCTATATCTGACCAGCCATTTGTATTAACATGATAATTCCAATAGCTACGTACTACTGCTGCTCCATCAGTGTATGAATCTGGTGAAGCTCCGTGATGTATAACTGTATGCGTCGCAGAAATATATGTCGGAGTATATGTTGGATTTTGACATGCAGAGTATGACCCGCACCAACTAGAACGTGGTATCATTGTAGGTAATGCAGGACATGATCTATCTGATAGTTGTATACCTTCGCTATCATTTCTTATTATTGGTTCATCTAATTGTGGTGATAAATCTTGTAATATTAAATAAACTCCCATGCATATTACTCCATCAGGAATTTCATAGTAAAACTCTATGCTATCATGCACACCCTCATCTAAGCCAAATAACAAATCTGTCTGATACATTTGCCAACGTGTCTCATTAGGAGTAATGTATGCTTCATCTTCTTTCCACTCTGTCCAACCTTTTTGTGGTTTGTGTACCCTGTATTTTATTATAATCTCGGAAGGTGAAATTTCTTGTTCTATTTTCCATCCTATAGCAAATGATGTAAAAACTATTGGTGTTTTAATGCTAATAACCTTACTTGGCAATAATAGACTATTATCTAATTGTACAATTTGTATATGATGTAGGTCATTCTCCTCATCATATATTACTTCATTGGTTTGCCCGTATACTAAAATACTAGCTAAAACAAATAACAATAATAAAAATATACGTTTCATATTAAAATATTTTTGTTTTATAACACAAATTTATATAATTTTTTTTATTTTGCTATATAAAATTAATATTATATAATCATTAATTATAATGCACTTGTTCTATTAAGCTCTAATAAATAATTGCCATCAGATATAAAATGCAAAATATAATATTTATCGGCAATAGTCCCTGTATTTAATGTGGTTGAATTAGTTTTTATACCTGTAGAAAAAGTTAAAGTTTTACTCGTTGAGCCAGAAGATTTGATTATTAGATAAATATATTGTCCAGCGACATAATTTGTCGCAATAATAGTAGCATTATGCTCAGCCGTTAATATAAAAATATTGGCTTTTGAACAATCTATATTAATAGTTGTATTAGAAGTTAATATAACTGGTGAAGTATTAAAATTTTTTTCTACAGTAAGCATAGATTGAGGATTTTCTGTACCTATACCCACATTCCCATTAGAAGTAATTCTCATCTTTTCTGTACAATATTGTAAAATTGTATCATTAGTAAAAAATCTAAGATCTCCAGATAATTTTGTAGAATCTTTTACTGCTGTTAAATAACTTTCTATGGCAGCGGTACGTCTATCACTAGGATCACTAACAGAAGAATGAAAATTTATTTCTCCTACTTTTGCATTTGATGTTATTTTATTGGAGCCTAATTGTAATAATCCAAAATCATTTATAGTATTTCCACCATCATATATGCTTAAAAGCGTAGGAGTGGACCCTCCTGGATATGGCGTTGCCCAGGCTGTTCCTATGCCCACTCTAATATTAGTTACCGTCGGATCAGACTTTATTCTTATTCGTTCTACATTATTTGTTTTAAATACTAAGTCTTTAGAGTCTATTGTACCAACAAAATTATTTGATGGATTTGTGTTGTAATTACCACCTAATAACCATACTTTATTATATTCAGCTATTCTCACCCAACTATCTATTCCTGTCGTATCCCAATAATAAAACCCTGGAAATACATTATACGGTACTGTACCTGAGGTATTTGTATTGTATATTAATAGACTTTGTGCTGGTAAAGAAACAGGAGTTGGTGTTGTTGTACTTTGAATTGCTACACGTGGTATTAGCAATCCTTTGTCAGAAAAATTTATTTCTAATCCTGCAGATGTATCTGGTATGAAATTGCTGCTACCTATTCCTACACCTTGTGCTTCTAACTCTATGAATTCTAATATCAAAATTGCACTTATGCATAATTTAATAAATTTATTACACATATTTTTATTTATTTGTAATTACTTTTGCAAATTTATATATTTATTTAAATATATATATAATTTAATATTATTTATAAATAATACAAGTATTTTATACTATTAACTTTTAAATAATAAAAAAATTCTAAAATTTAAATAAAAATAAATTCTTTAGAAGAAAAATAAGAAGGTTATTAAAAAAAAACTCCCTACTCCATAATTTAATTTTTTGAATTAGGCGTTTAGATAATAAAGTTTTTTCAACATTTTGTATATAAAAGAAGACCTATACAATAATTATTAAGCTTTAGCAATACCGCATTGGGAAATGATTTGCAATAAAACAAGCAAGCCGCGTAGAATAGAAGGGTTTACACTTATCTCGTCCTGAAAAAGTTGCATTAATTACTTGAATTTAATCGTTATAAAACTTAGTTATTTAAATTATTAATACATCTCACTATTGCTGTGCTTTTTGTAAATAATAGTTAGCACTGTCTATAATACCGAGATTTTTATATGCTAACCCTATATTTTGCATAATGTTTTTGCTATTTGGATTTAATTTATATGCTTGTTTGAAATAGTTTAAAGCATCCAAAGATCTACCTTGTATACCATAGAATACTCCTAAATTTTCTAAGGCTGCAGAATTTGTAGGATTGCATTGCACAGCTTTTAATAGATATTGCTCTGCTGCTTTATTATTAGCTAAATATCTAGCATATATCTCTCCTAATTGATTATATGCATCTGCATGACAATTATCTTTTTCAATTATTTTATTTAAAGTTAAAATTGCTGAATCTATTTGCATAGTAGTTTTATAAACTAATGCAAGCTGAAACAGGTAATTTGTAGAATCAGGATATTTATTTATAAGAAATTTAAAAGCACGTTGTGCTACATCATAGACTGAATCATTTAATGCATTAACTCCCACTGCATATACATTGTTATATGGTGTGGGAATATTAGGGTTTAGTTTTGCACAAGTTAAATAATTTTCTAATGATAAATTATAGTTTTTCTGATAGAAGTGTGCTTTGCCACCTAAATCGTATACACCATAATAATTGGGATATATCTCTCCTCCACGTTGTAAATATTTCAATGCCTCTAATAATAATTTTTCTTTTTTACTTGGATTATCAGTTTTTTCAGCTTCTTTTATTAAAACTTCTGCAGCAGAGACTTGTACTTTTGCACTATTATTTGAAGTTTTAGCATCCGTAGTGAATAAAGTCAAATTGTCTTTCCACACAAAACTTCTACTTACTGTTTTCACTCCATACAAAGCTAAAATCGTTATCAAGACATACATCGCCCACTTTGGACTTCTCTCTCCCCATTTTGCAAATAACCAACCCACTGCTAATGTGAATCCTGCTGATGCAGAAAATACAAATCGCTCATTCATAAATGTACCAACATTAAAAAGTAGATTAGAAACCATAGAAAAATTTGCTATAAACATCAATATAGCAAAGGCTATTATTGGTTTTCTTTTCCACGATTTAATTAAAACATAGATAATTGCTAGTACCATTATTATTGCAAGCCATACTCTAAAATCACCAAAATTTAATATCGGTATTTGCTTAGGGTAATAGTCATGTGTGAGTGGATGTGGGAAAATTAATAATTTGAAATATATCAACCAAGTATAGAGAACTGTAG
>JASEGF010000016.1 GCA_030017935.1 Bacteroidales bacterium
TATATGGAGTTGAGATTAAATCCAATATTGATTTTAAAAGATTAATCTTTTACTTCTCACCCCTCCCACCCCGCTCCCCTATCTCAAAAACCTGGTAATTGCATTACTATCGGTGGTATTTGTAACAAAGCTCCCATTACGAATAAAAATACTATGAATTTCCAAATGTATTTAACCCATACATTATACTGTATCCTAGCCATTCCCAAAACTCCCATTAGTACTCCGCTGACAGGGGTTATTATATTTGTAAAACCGTCTCCTAGCTGATAAGCTAACACTCCTAATTGTTTAGAAATACCTAATATATCGCATAAAGGTGCAATTATAGGCATTGTGAGAGCTGCTTTTGCTGAACCTGATGGCAAAATAAAATTAAATAATGTTTCAAATATGTACATCCCTTGTGCTGCTAAAAATTTTGAATTTTCTGGTATTGCATTCGCAGTTGCATATAGTATGGTATCTAATATTTTACCATCTTGCAATATGACTATTATTGCTGAAGCTAATCCAACTATTAATGCTGCTGAAGCTATATCTTTGGCACCTTCTATCATTGTTTTTGCTATATCATTTGCTTTCATCTTTATGCTCATTCCAGTGAATACACCTAATACTAAAAACAAAGTAGCTATTTCCTTTATATACCAATGCCATATTAATACACCTAATATCATTGCTATTATTGTGAAAGCAAGTAAATATAATGCATAAATTTCTTTTTTATATTTAATTAATATATATATTCCTACGATTATATTGAATATTATTAAGCATATTAAAATTATTGCTTGAGTATTCATTTGATTAATAGTAACGATTTGTATTAATTCGTAAATCATAAATAAATTAATAAGTATCCATGTGAGCCATCCTCTCCAATCTGTTCGTTCGCTAATAATTTCATCATCTTTCACAGTTATATTTCTCCAATATTCATCTGAATCATAAACCAAAGATAGCCTAGGATTTTTATATACTTTTTTAGCATATCTAAGCACAAAAATTATCCCTATTATAGTAAATAAAAACCATAAAAATATTCTGTATTCTATTCCAGAAAATATCGGAACACCTGCTATACTTTGAGCTATGCCTACCGTAAAAGGATTTGTTACTCCTCCGATAAATCCTATCGTAGCTCCTACGAAAACCACACTTACTGCCACTATACTATCATATCCTAATGCTATAAATACTGGTACAAAAAGCACAATAAATGCTATAGTTTCTTCGCTCATCCCAAATGTAGCTCCAAAAACGCTAAATACAATCATAAAGATTATAATAATTAAGTGATTACCTTCTCCGATTAGTGGTATTTTCTTTTGTCGCCAACTTTTTGTGACTTTTAATAATTTATTTATGGCTACATCTAAAATTTTCCCTTTATTTATAAGAAAAAAACTAGCACCTACTATGAAAATAAATGCTATAATCTCTATTTTGTCTACAATTCCATCAAAAATCGATGAAAACACTTGCCAAGTTTGTGGATTTTGCTCGATATGATGATAGCTTGTTGCATCTATTACTGTCTTTTGTCCTTCGTCAGTTAATATTGTTGTTTGATTAAATTCTCCTGCAGGTATTATCCATGTTAAAATTGTAGTAATTATTATAAGAAAAAAAACTATTACATAACTATGAGGAAATTGTCTTTTTTGCATTTTTTTAGCAAAGATAATAATGTTAATAAAAATTTAGATTTGTAGTTTTAAAAAAATTATTTGCTTGTTCTAAAGAATCAATTGTACCAATATCAAACCAATATGAATCCGTATCATCATAGTAGCTAACATTATATTTTTCTGACCAATTCAAAAATAAGTTAATAATGCTAAAAGCTCCAGTATAAGGTATATCTTGCAGTAAGTCATATGAAATCAAGCTTATACCCGAAAAACTAAATTCTGTGGTAGGCATAACAATATTTTTTATTGTTTTTTGCACATTGCTATTGTGATTAACCCAACCTACTAATTTATTAGTACTATCAAATATCAATTTTCTGTCATTTGTTCTATTTTGCACTATTAATAAGACATCGATATTTTTACTATTTTTATATTTTAATAATTCTGAGAAATTTGTATCACACAATATATCTACATTGTGTATTAATATTGGTTCATCTTTTATGAATAAATCTTTTGCTTTTAGCAATGCTCCGCCTGTATCTAAGAGCATTTCACTCTCATCAGAAATTACAATTTCCATATTAGGGTAGGATAATTTTTTTATATAATCAATAATTTTATATGATAAATAATGAACATTTACTATTACTCTGCTTATACCAAATTTATATAACTTGTCCAAATTTAACTTTAATATAGGTTCATTATTTACCTCAATTAGAGCCTTGGGAATATTATTGGTTAATGGTCTAAGTCTAGTTCCTAATCCAGCACTTAATAGTAATGCATTCATTATTTTTTTAGCAAATGTAAATATTTTAAATAAATTCATAAATTTTAGTATAAAAAAATATTTGGTATTTTAAAAAAAAATATTAATTTTGTCGTAAATAAACCCTAAAATTAATTATTATGAGAAAGTATTTATTTTTAATTAGTGTATTAATACTTACAAATGTATTAAATGCACAAATAAAATCACTATCGCCAATAAGTGATAATATTATCAAATCAAAAGCAAAATTGCTAACAAATGTTGATTATTCTAAAACTCAAAACTGTGTAGACACTTTATATTATGGATTTATAAAAGAATCCTTATTGCATATAGGAGTAGATACTTTTTATAATGCATATTGCGATTATGGAGAGATGCACTCACAAGCTTTTATTGTTAATAGTAACATTCAGGTAACAGGAGTATCTATATATGCTCAAGTAGCTAGTGGTTATACACCTCCTATAAGTATGCAAGTTTTTCTATATAATGTAGATGCTAATTATCAACCAACAACTCAAATAAGTGGTGCCTCTGCAACTATTTCTGTAACAAGTAATACTCTTACAGAATATTTTGTTAATTTCCCTACTCCTATCACTATAACTCAAAATTTTGCTATTGTTGTTAAAAATAACACTTCAGGTAATAGATTGTATTTAATAGTTAATAATGCCAAAAGTAATACTTATGGAGAAGGTTTATCGTACACATATTTTAATAATGTATGGTATTCTTGTGAATCTAGTTATGGACAAGATTTTGACGCATTATTTAGCCCAATAGTATCTTATTCTATAACATCTAGTTATACAAATACTCCTAGTGCTACGACACTATGTTTAGGTACACCAATTAGTTTTAATCAAACTTCTACACCAACAAATATTTTAACTTCTAGATTTTTTGCTTTTGATGCATTTAGGAGATATTTTGGACTCACTACAAATGATTCAACTTATGCTTGGGATATGGTGGGTGATGGATCAAATCTAATATGGCAACCAAATCATACATATACATATACTAATGCCAATACATATAATGCTAGTTTATATACTATAAGTGGATTATGGAATGGTTGTGTTGATGTTGCCACTAAAGTATTCACAATTCAAGCTCCACCTACTGCTGGCACAATAAGTGGTCCTTCAAGCTTATGTCAAGGGTATACTGGCACACTCACATTATCTGGTTGTACTGGTACTACTTATCAATGGCAGCAATCTGCTGATGGCAATAATTGGTCTGATATTTCTGGTGCTACGAGCACTTCTTATGCTATACCAACTACTTTATCTCCAGGTACATATTATTATAGAGTAAAAGTAGGAAGTGGTGGTATATGTGCTGATGTTCCCACTACTGCATTTCAATTAATAATCTCTCCACAACCTACTGTTGGCACAGCATCTGCTTCTTCAACTAACATTTGCTACAATAATCCAGTAACATTATCTTTAAACTCATATTCAGGTAATTTACAATGGATGCAATCTACTGATGGTACTAATTGGACACCTATTACTGGTGGTACTACTAGTCCTTTTACTACTCCTGTTTTGACACAAGCCACATATTACAAAGCAGTAGTAAGCTCACAAGGATGTAATTCTGTAGAATCTAATGTATTACAAGTAACTGTTTTAACATCTATTGGGGGTACAGCAAGTGTAACTGGATCAACGAGTTTTTGTGATGTTGCTCCATCTGTGGTGTTTAATTTAACTGGATATTATGGGTCTATCCAATGGCAGCAATCTACTGATGGCAATACTTGGTCAAACATAAGTGGAGCCACCTCATCTACTTATACAGCTACTAATTTAACTACTACGACACATTTCAGAGCCATGGTAACAAGTGGTACTTGTAATGAAGCTTCTAATGTAATTACTATTACAGTAAATCCTGCTCCTGTAGCTGGCACTGCCAGTGCAAATGTTTCTGATATTTGTCAAAATTCAAGTGTTACTTTATCATTAGCAGGTTATTCTCAAAATTCTACAATACAATGGCAACAATCAAATGATGGTTCTAACTGGACTAATATAGCTGGTGGTACTACTGCTACCTTTGCTTATACTCCTACTAATCCAGGTACTTATTACATTAGAGCTCAAGTAACTAATAGTTGCGGTTCACAAAATAGCAATTCAATTAATTTAACAATAAATCCCCTCCCCAATGCAGGTACTGCTAGTGCTTCACCTCAATCAATTTGTCAAAATGATAACATCACATTATCTCTGATGGGATATACTCCATTAGCATCTATACAATGGCAATACTCTACTGATGGTTCTTCCTGGTCCAATATCTCTGGTGCTAATAGTACACCTTATAATTACAATGCTAGTACAGTAGGAACAATGTATTTCAGAGCTATTATTACAAATAATTGTGGAAATGTTACCAGTAATGTAGTATCAACTATTGTGAAACCATTACCTCCTACACCAGTGATATCTCAAATAAGTAATGTACCTATAATTTTGCAATCTAGTGCTACAGCAGGCAATCAATGGTATAATCAAAACGGACCTATTGCTGGAGCTACTTCTCAGACCTATGAAGTAACCGCTAATGGGACTTATTATGTAATAGTTACTATCGACGGTTGTTCATCAGCTCCTTCTAATACTATTAATATTACTAATGTAGGTATTGATACTTATAATAATCAAAATATTACTGTATTTCCTAATCCTGCTAATGATCATATAAATATTATATCAGATAAAAATATTCAAAAATTACAATTAGTAGATATGTTAGGAAATCTAGTTATTTCTACACATGAGACATCTATAAATGTTTCAAATTATTCTGATGGCATTTATCAATTGATTATTTTATTTGATGATAATAGGTTGATAATTCCTGTAATTATTCAAAAATGATGTCTACTATATAATTAAACAAAAAAGGGGGTGGCTGCCATCCCCTTTTTTAAATTTTATAAAAAAAATTGTTGGAATTGCAAAATATTTTATTATTACGCTCGTTAATAAACAAGTTATGAAAGCAATATTATGAATAATTAATAACACCAAAAAACACAAATATATGGAAACACGTAAAGATGTTAGACAATTAATTATCGAAGCAGCAGAGAATTTTGGTCATAAAACAGCATATGTGTATAATGACCAAGAATATTGTTTCATGAATTTAAAAGATAGCGTTTTTCGATTAGCTAATAGCTTATTAGATATGGGCTATAAAAAGGGAGATAAAATAGCTATCTATTTACCAAATTGCATCGAATATGTTTATTCTTATTATGCTATTTACTCTCTGGGATTAGTAGCTGTGCCTATAGATTTCTATTTTAATCCACAAGAGGTATTTTCTATTGGTAAACACTGCGAGCTAAAAGGTATCATCACAACCACAAATGCTAAATTTAATTTATTAGAATTAAAACAAAATATTCCTACTTTACGTGATATAATCACTATTGAAGAAAATGCTAAATATTTATCTTTTTGGAAACTCGCTAGTAATTCTAAAGCAGAGCTAGAAGATCAAGGGATTTATACAAATATGATGTCAAGTATTTTCTACACCTCTGGCAGCTCTGGCAAACCCAAAGGAGCTACTTGGAACTATGAACATATTCACTTAGGTACGGAACAATTAAAAATGATGACTGAATTTGAAGGATTAAAAGGAATATTGATGATGGATGAAACTGAAAGAATCATCTCAGCTATACCTTTTTCTCATTCTGGAGGAATATTATTCCCAATGTCTACAATTAAATATGGCGTTAGTACAGTTATTATGCCCAAATATCATCCATTTGATTTTGTAAAATTAATAGATAAATGGGAAGTAACTGGATTTTTTATGGTACCACCAATGTTCTATGCTTTATTATATTTGAAAGATATCAGAGCTTACTCATTAGATTCTGTCAAATGGGCTGTGGTATTTGGTGCACCATCATCACCAGATTTAATGATGAAATGTGCTAAGCTTTGTCCTAATGCAATCGTAACTAATGGGTGGGGTATGACAGAAGTAATACCTCCCATATCAGCTGCTTCACCTAGCAATATACGCTCTGTCGGTAAGCCAGTACCTAATGTAGAAATGAAAATTGTAGATCCTGATGGCAATGAAGTAAAAGTAGGCGAAGTAGGAGAGCTAATAGTACGTGGAAAATCAATTTTTGGAGGTTATTATAATGAACCTGATCTTAATAATGAAGTTTTTAAAAATGGATGGTTCTATACTGGCGATTTAGCTAGAAAAGATGAAGAAGGGAACTATTATATTATTGGTAAATCCAAAGATACTATAAAAGTAGGTGGCCAGCTCGTTTGGGCTGCTGAGGTAGAAGAAGTGATACTTCGCCATTCATGTGTAAAAGAGGCTGCTGTTATTGGCATACCAGACAAATTAAGAGGTGAAGTAGTTAAATGCTTTGTGGTTTTAAAAGATGGCATAGTTTTGCCTACTAACTACTTAATGGATTATCTCAGAGATAATTTAGCAAAATTTAAATTACCTAAAGAAATAGAATATCTAAATGAACTTCCTAAAACTGGTTCTGGCAAAGTAAATAAAGCTGCACTAAGAGAAATGGAAGAAAATAAGCATAAATAAAATCATTAAATCGCTTATTTTCTTGTTTGACAATATAAAAAGGGGGCAAAAATGTCCCCCTTTTTTATTTTTTAAATTGTAAATTCATCACCTTCTATAAATTATCATACAAAAAATCTGTCATTTTTTTATACAAATGATATCTAGTATAACCACCATAAATACCATGATTTTTATTAGGATAAATAAATAAGTCGAATTGTTTATTATTTTTTACAAGAGCATTTACTAGCTCCATGGTATTTTGTACATGAACATTATCATCTGCATCGCCATGAACTATTAGAAAGCTACCTTTTAATTTTTTAGCAAAGTAGATAGGTGAATTTTTTTCATATCCATCAACGTTATCAGCAGGCTTACGCATAAATCTCTCAGTATAAATATTATCATAAAATTTCCAATTAGTTACTGGAGCTACGCTGATACCAGCTTTGAAATAATCTGCTCCTTTAGTCATAGCTAGGGCTGTCATAAAGCCGCCATAACTCCATCCAAAAGATCCTATTCTAGTAGAATCCACAAAAGGGAATGTTCTCAAATATTTATTAGCTTCTATTTGATCATCACTTTCTAATTTACCAAGATTTAAATAAGTGCATTTTTTAAAATCTTCACCACGTCCACCAGTGCCACGATTATCCACACTAACGATGACATATCCATTCTGCGCTAACATTTGAAACCAAACAAAATCAAAATATCCCCAACTATTATTAACTGTATTGATACCAGGCCCACCATATACATACATTAATACAGGATAACGTTTCCCAGGTTCTATTTTTGGTTTTATCATCCATCCATTTAGAGTTATGTTATCTTTAGTCGTAAATTGAAAAAATTCTGCAGGCACAAAACCATATTCAAACATAGTATTTTTTAATTTTTCATTAGTTATTATTTCTTTTATCACTTTATTATTAGCTACATCATAAACAAAATATTGTGGTGGAGTATTAATATCAGAATATTCATCTATCAAATATTTATAAGTAGCTGAAAATACAGGATTATGAGTACCAAGGTTTGAGAGAATTTTATTTTTATTCCCATTTTGGAAATTTATAACATAACACATTATATTCATAGGCCCATCCTCATATGAAGTATAATAAATATTCATATTTTTTTCATCAACTCCCAGAATATCTTTTACATCCCACGATCCATTAGTAATTTGTTTATCTACATTATTAGAAGGATTAAAGTAATAAATATGATTATATCCATTCTTTTCAGAAGTATAAAACCATCCACCATCATTAGTCATCACCCAATTATCTGTTATTTCAATATAAGCTTTGTTTTGCTCATTATATACTTTATTACCATTAGCATTTTGAGGAGAATATAATAAAATATCTAAATTATTCTGTAGACGATTAAGTCGCATTACTGCTAAAGTATTTTCATTTTTTAACCACTTAATTCTAGGTATATAAATATCTCTATCTTCTCCTAAATTTAATTTAGTAATATTGCTATCATCTGTATCATAAATGAATAAATCTATAATGGCATTATCCTCGCCAGCTTTAGGATATTTATATTTATATTCTTCAGGATAAACATCATTATTATAGTAATTAAGGGAAAATTCTTTCACATTTGATTCATCAAATCTGTAATAGGCTAAATGCTTGCCGTCATTAGACCATTGAAAGGCTTTAATAAAAGAAAACTCTTCTTCATTAACCCAATCAGTAGTACCATAAATAATATAATTTCGTTTACCATCTGTAGTGATAGCTTTTTCACTATTAGTAGAGATATTGTAGATATATAAATTGTTATCTTTCACAATAGCAACATTTTGCTCATCAGGAGAAATCTCAGCTAAACGTATATTTTGATCACCTGGCAGACGATATAGCATTTTAGTTTTCACGTTATAAAGATAGACATCACTCTCTGTGCTATGTCTGTAAATTTGTTTAGTATTAGTAAAAATTAGAATAAAATTAGCATTAGTAGAAATAGAATAGTCATCAATACTTATCTTGTTTTGACTAGCCACACTTGACGGAAATAATTCTTTAATTTGTTTATCAGATTTGAGATCATATAATACTATAGCATTATTCTCTACCACAGTATATGCATCAGATAATGGATACATACGATAGTCCCCCATCATTTCAGGATAGAAAGTGCTAGATTGCCAAATGGCGTCTAGGGTAATTTGTTTGGTTTGTTGAGCAAAAGTAGTTATGCTCAATGCTAGAAAAATTAATAAACTAATAATTGAACGCATATTTTAAATTTTTGCTGCTAAGTTAAGAAAATAATTTTTAGTAACAGTATTTATTTGAATAAATATTTTTAGTAAAAATATTATTATGGATAAAGCTATATCAATTTCTTTATTTAGTTAAAATTTATGAAATTTGCAAAAAATATATGGCAATTGAACTTAGCGAGCAAGAGATTATAAGGCGAGAAGCCTTACAGCAATTGCGCCAAATGGGTATAAACCCATATCCTAATGAAGGATATCCTATTACTCATTATGCAAAAGAAATTTTGGATAATTTTAATGAAGATACAGAATTTTTTAATGATGTATACATTGCTGGGCGTATAATGAGCAGACGTATAATGGGTGGCGCTTCATTTATAGAGATTCAAGATAGCACTGGGCGTATACAAGTATATATTAAACAAGATGATATTTGTCCACCAAATGATAATAGTTTTTATCAAATAGTTTTCAAAAAGTTATTAGATATTGGTGACATAGTAGGCATACATGGTTTTGTTTTTAGAACCAAGATGGGAGAAATCACTATTCATGCTAAAGAATTAAAACTCTTAGCTAAATGTTTACGCCCTTTACCAATAGTAAAGGAAAAAGATGGCAAAACTTATCACGCCTTTACAGATCCAGAGCAAAGATATAGAAATAGAACATTAGATTTAATCGTAAATCCTCACGTTAAAGATATTTTTAGGATTAGGACCAAGATGGTGCAGAGTATGAGAGATTTTTTAAATCAAAAAAATTTCATGGAGGTAGAAACCCCTATTTTACAGCCAATTTATGGTGGTGCTGCCGCTAGACCTTTTAAGACTTATCATAATACCTTAGATACTAGCTTATTTTTGCGAATAGCTGATGAGCTATATCTGAAGCGTTTAATAGCTGGTGGGTTAGATGCTGTTTATGAATTTGCTAAAGATTTTCGTAATGAGGGTATGGATCGTTTTCACAATCCCGAATTTACACAAATGGAGCTTTATGTAGCTTATAAAGACTATTATTGGATGATGGATACTGTAGAAGAGATGTTAGAACATATTTGTATGTCTATACATGGTAAAGCCGACATCACTGTTGGTGAGAATATAATATCTTTTGCTAGGCCTTTCGAACGTATTAGCCTTTTTGATGCTATAAAAAAATTTACTGGTTTTGATATTTCTAATATGGATGAGAGTGAACTTATTGAAATTGCTAAAAAATTGGATATTGATATAGATGGAATTACTGGCAAAGGTAAAATAATAGACACTATTTTTGGTGAAAAAGTAGAGCCACATCTGATACAACCTACATTTATCATGGATTATCCTATAGAGATGAGTCCATTAGCCAAAAAACATAGGTCTAAACCTGGATTAGTAGAGCGTTTCGAATTGATAGTAAATGGTAAAGAGCTGTGTAATGCATATTCTGAACTGAATGATCCCATAGATCAGCGTAATAGATTAGAAGAGCAATTAAGGCTTAGACAATTAGGTGATGAAGAGGCTATGATTTTAGATGAAGAATTTTTAAGTGCTATAGAGCTAGGTATGCCACCAACAGCAGGCTTAGGAATTGGCATCGATAGATTAGCTATGATTATGACTAATGCAAACTCTATTCAAGAAGTTATCTTTTTCCCTCAAATGGCTCCAGAGCGTAAAGCTATAGCAATGGAATCTGAAAGTTTGAAATCTATTGGAGTCCCAGATATTTGGATACCTCTGCTTACTGAATCTGGTATTGTAACTCCAAATGATTTATTAGATACTAATGCTAATAAAATTTTAAATAATTTAGGTGGATTGAGAAAAAAACATAAAATTTCTGAGCCTCTCCCTTCTAAAGAAGATGTAGAAAATTGGATAGCTAAAGCTAAAGAATTATCACAAAAATAATATTTGAATCTTTTTAATAAAAAATTTATATTTTTATAAAAAAATAATTATGAGAAAAAAATTTGTTGCTGGTAATTGGAAAATGAATCCTAATTATCCAGAGGCATTAGAGCTATTAAAGTATTTAAACATTAATGTCCCTAAAGATCATTCAAATGTTGATATTTTAATTTGTCCACCTTTTATTTATTTATCAGAAGCTAAAAATATATTTACTCGTACAGATATTTATTTAGGAGCTCAGAATGCATCAGCATATACTAATGGTGCATACACAGGAGAAATCTCTTCGTCTATGTTAAAAAGTTTAGGTATAGATTACGCTATTATTGGACATTCTGAGAGAAGGCAATATTTTGGTGAGAGTGAAGAAGTTTTAGCAAAGAAAATTAAACTTTGTTTGCAAGAAAATATTACTCCTATCTATTGTGTAGGTGAAACATTAGAACAAAGAAATGCAAATGAACAATTTGAAATTGTAAAAAAACAAATTAGTGGAGCTTTATATGATTTATCTGTAGAACAAATTAAAAAAATTATCATAGCTTATGAACCAGTATGGGCTATAGGAACCGGAGTAAATGCTACGCCACAGCAAGCTCAAGAGATGCACACTTTTATTAGAAACATGATAATGAATAAATATGATGAGGTAGTTTGTCAAAATATGATAATTCTTTATGGTGGAAGTGTGAAAAAAGATAATGCTTATGAATTATTTTCTATGCCAGACATAGATGGCGGACTCATTGGAGGAGCTTCATTAAAAGGTGAAGAGTTTGTTAGTATAATAGCAACAGCAATGAATATAGTAAATAAATGATTTGGATTTTTATCAAAGAAGCTTTAATAATGGCTTGGCAATCGCTCAGGTCTAATAAGCTACGTACTATATTAACAATTTCAGGCATCACTATAGGTATTTTTTCTATAATTGCTGTATTCACAGTGATAGATTCTATTAAAAATCAAATCAATACATCTATTGAATCTCTAGGAAGCAATACTATTTTTGTACAAAAATGGCCTTGGGTATTTGATGCAGATTTCCCTTGGTGGAAATATATTTCTAGACCAAATCCTTCTTACAGAGAATATCTATTCCTGCAAAATAATGCGGAAACTATCGAAGAGATAGCTTATTTAGCCTCTACACAGCAGAAAGCTTCTACACCATTATTAACTAAATCAGATCAATATTTGAGTGGTATTACTTTGTCTTATCCTGATTTTTTGCCATTTAACATTAAAGAAGGCAGAATGTTTACTACTAATGAAACAGAACAAGGTGAGGCAGTATGCATAGTCGGTTATCAGACTGCTTTAGACTATTTTGGTAATGAAAAAGCTGTAGGACAAGCTATTAAAGTTGGTTCACAAAAATTAACTGTTGTAGGTGTTTTAGAAAAAGAAGGTGAAAATATGCTTGGCGGCTCAGGTGATGAACTAATTTTTGTACCAGTTTTATTTCTTAGAAATTTTATAAAACTTGACAGTGATGAAGCTAATCCTAATATATTATTAAAGCCAAAATCAGACTATACTCAAGAAGATGCAAAAAACGAAATTCGAATATTAATGAGACAATATCGCAAACTACCACCTAAAAAAGAAGATGATTTCTCTATAAATACTTCTACTATGCTAACTATCGGAGTACAAGGATTATTTAGAAGTTTATCAATAGGAGGATGGATAATAGGTGGTTTTGCTCTATTAGTTGGCGGTTTTGGTATAGCAAATATTATGTTTGTTTCTGTAAAAGAAAGAACTCAACAAATAGGAATACAAAAAGCATTAGGAGCTAAAAGGAGATTCATCCTTCTACAATTTATGATAGAATCTGTATTTTTAAGTATTATGGGGGGAATTATTGGATTAATATTAGTTTTAATTCTTTCATTAGTCCTACAATTTTTAATAAAATTTTCTTTCCCACTGACATTTGCAAACATAATAATGGGAATATTAATAGCAATGATTGTTGGTTTTTTAGCAGGTATAATTCCTGCATTGCAAGCTTCTAAATTAGACCCAGTAGAAGCAATGAGAAGGAATGCTTGATTTTACGAAAATAGTGTATTCCAATTTAAGTTCTATAACGTTTATTGTTGATAAATTATTTAGGATAATATTTAACTATACAATTGTTATTATTAATCCACAAATGAACACAAATAAGCACAAATTATAAAATAAAGTTGATTAGTTGATAAGTTGAGACGAGGAGTCTGTGAGACGAGGTGAAGAGGTGACTGGGTGAGGGAGAGAAAAGGCGAATAAGAAAATAGTTATTATGTAATAAGTTGATGAGTTGATGAGTTGAATAAGTTTAGCAAGATATTAGTTGTAAATTAATTAACAAATGTCCTCACAAAGCTAAATCATCAGTGTTAATTTGTGTAAATCTGTGGATGAAATTATAGTCATTACGGGTTGTTATTTATTTGCTACAAATGAACACAAATAAGAAATTCAATCCTAAAATCCTTGAATCCCACAAATCATGGTTAAGACAATTTAGTTCTAGCATTCTCTATGCCTTCTTTGTTAACTTTGTGGTTAATATTTAACTGTCCAAAAATAAATAAAATTCATTTATAAAATAATTTTTAAATCTTTACCTATATTAATCATTATAGAACCCAAAAGTTTTAATGTTCTAGCTCTTTCGAATTAATTTAATAATTTATCTCTTCGTTGGGTTGTCCTTCTGTAGTATTATCATTAGCTTTTACTCTTTGCCAAATTTTATCAACAATTTTTTTTGTATATTGAGGAAATTGAGATTTAATAATCCAATCGTAATATTGAGGTTCAATAGCAAAAATTTCTTCTACATACTTACCTTTATATTTACCAAAATTAAATATCTCTTTCCCATCTTCATTAATTAAAATATGACCAGCTAAATCAGCAGTTTTATTATATTTAGATATTTCGCTTAATGATTTTATGCTATTATCAAATATTAAATTATTTTCATCATTATGAGCAAGATTCTCATTTTCTAAATATTTGTCTAGCATAGCTAATAATATTTCATAGGTAGCTATGGCATCTGCCTTAGCTGTATGTGCATTTTCTATTTCTCTATTACAATAAAATCTATAAGCTGCAGCTAAATTACGTGGCTCCAAACGATGGAATAATACCATTACATCCACAGAATTGCGACTCGAGAAGTCAATATCTATTCCAGCATTTAAGAGCTCCTCAGCTAAAAGTGGAATATCAAATTTATTAGAATTAAAACCAGCAAAATCAGCATCATCAATAAAATCAGCAATTTCCTGTGCTTTTTCTTTGAAAAGAGGCTTGTCTTTTACCATTTCATTAGTTATACCTGTGATATTAATCACCTCATCTGGAATAGTGATTTGCGGATTAAAAAGTTGTTCATAAGTTTCAGTAGTACCATCTGGATTGACTTTTAGCATAAAAATTTCAATAATTTTATCATTAACTAAATTTAATCCTGTCGCCTCTAAATCGAAAAAAATTATTGGACGTTCTAAAAAAAGTTTCATAATATTTTTTTAAGCAAAGATAATGGAAAAAGTTAAGAATTTATTTAAACCTCAGCAAAAGTTTTGAGCTCTTCCATGTCTGATAATAATCTTGCCCACATTTGCTCAAAAGAATCATTATTTATATTCTTTTTAACTATAGCAAAATAATATTTAATTTTAGGTTCAGTGCCAGAAGGACGTATAGTAATTTTAGTATTATCTTCTAATATAAATTGTAACACATTACTCTTGGGCAAATCAATGCTTTCAATAGAGTTGGTTTTAAGATTTTTAATTTTAGAACTTTGATAATCTAAAATCTTAACTACGGGGATATTATTTATCATTTCAGGAGGATTATTCCTATAATTATCCATTAGTTTTTTCATATTTTCCATACCTTCTATACCAGTCATAGAAATAGATTTTTGGTCTTCTAAATAATATCCATATTTTTCATATAACATTTGTAGAATATCAATGAGAGTTTTTCCATGCATAGCAGCATATTCCTGCAATTCAGCAATCTGACAAGAAGTCATAATAGCATCTTTATCTCTCACCCAATCAGCAGAGAGAAATCCATAGCTTTCTTCACCACCACAAATAAATGTTTCTTTACCTTCTTTTAATCTTATTAGCTCAGCAATATATTTGAAACCTGTTAAAACATCATAAGTTTTCACATTATAATCATCAGCAATTTCACGCATCAGCTCAGTAGTAACAATAGTTTTAACAATAAATGCATTTGATGATAAAGAATTTCGATTTTTTCGCATTTCTAAATTATAATAAGTTAGCAAAGCAGCTATCTGATTGCCATTTAATAATTTGTAATCATTATTTGGCATTTTAATCCCTGTGCCCACTCTATCTGCATCTGGATCAGTAGCTAAAATTAAATCTGCATCAGTCTGCTTAGCTTTTTTAATAGCTAATTCCATAGCAGCTTTTTCTTCTGGATTCGGAGATTTAGTAGTTGGGAAATTACCATCAGGGATTGATTGCTCTTCTACAAGATATAGCTTATCAAATCCCCATGAATGCAAGGCTTTAGGAACTAGAGTAATTCCTGTACCGTGTAGTGGAGTATAAACAATTTTTTGAGATTTAGGAACAATTTCTGATAAAAATTGTAATTTATTTAATTGATTTAGATAAGCAGTATCAATCTCGTCATTTATAGTATGGATAAGGGATGCATTGTAATTTTTTTTAACATTACTATACTCGCCAACTTTTTTAACTTCGTTTATTACACCTTTATCATGAGGAGGCACTAGCTGACCTCCATCACTCCAATAAACTTTGTAACCATTATATTGCTTGGGATTATGAGAAGCTGTTATCACAATACCCGCTGTAGCTTGTAAATATCTAACAGCAAACGATAATATTGGAGTGGGCCTCAATTCTGAGAATAAATAAACTTCAATATTATTTGAGCTTAAAACCTCTGCAGAAATATTTGCAAATTCTTTACTCATATTTCTAGAATCATAGGCAATGACTACCTTAAACGGTTTATTTGCATTTTGTAGAATATAATTTGCTAATCCTTGCGTGGCAATAGAAACGGTATATTTATTCATCCTATTAGACCCAATTCCTATGATACCTCTAAGTCCACCTGTTCCGAATTCTAAATCTTGATAAAAAGCTTCTTCTAACTCTCGAGGATTGCTATTTAAGTTTTCTAATATCCATTGTTTGTCATCTTCATCTATCGGCTGCATAAGCCAATTATTAATTTTTTCTAAGATTTTGGGCTCGATATCTTTTGCACTCATATAATTATTTATTTAAATTATTAATCATATCTATTAATGAATCACACCAATGTGGTATATTAATATTCAGAGCAGATTTAATTTTATTTTTACTCATCACACTATATTTAGGCCGCTCAGCTAATTGTTTGATTTGTTGTGTCTCTATTGGAGTAATAATTTTATCAATTTTACTAATTTTCAAAATGGCATGAGCAAAATCATACCACGATGCTACGCCTTCATTGGAAAAATGAAATATTTCTAAATCATATAAATCAAAATTTTGTATTAATAAATTAATACAATTAGCCAAATCTCTAGCATACGTCGGTGTACCAATTTGATCATATACTACTTGTAAATTTTGATTATCCATAGAAGCTTTATTAATGATAGTTTTAACAAAATTATTGCCATGAGTACTATATAACCATGAAGTTCTAATGATAACACCTTTGGGGGCAATAGCTATCATTTCTCGCTCTCCTAATAATTTAGAATATCCATAATATCCTAATGGATGAGTTTCATCAGTTTCATTGTATGGAAATGACTTATTGCCATCAAATACATAATCAGTAGAAATATGTATCATATTAGAATTATGATTTTTTGTACATGTAGCTAAATTTTTAACTGCTGCTACATTTACTTTTTCTGCTTTATCCTTTTCAAGTTCAGCCTTATCTACAGCTGTATATGCTGCGGCATTTATAATAAAATCAATTTTTAAATTTTTAAAAAAATCGTTAACAGCATTAAAATCAGTGATGTCTAAAGAATCAACATCAGTGAAATATAATTCGTAACTACTATTTTGAGATAATATTTTTTTTAGCTCATACCCTAATTGCCCATTAGCACCTGTTATTAAAATTTTATAAGCCATAATTCTTTAATTTATAAATTAAAAACGAAACAATAAACAAAGTTAAAAAAAATTTAAATAAACAATTATGAAAGGATAAAATGGGAAAGTCAAGGGAGGAGATGATAAATGAGGGGGGAATAGGGAATAGGTGGTTTATAAAATTTTTTCAAAATTTTATAAACAGGGATTGTAAAAAAATATTAAATGTTATAGAATAAATATGTTTTAGATATCAAAGCACTGTATCGCTCCCATGCCCGCCGATCCGACGCCGCCAAATTTAGCAACCTCCCCGTATCTTCAATAATCTTCTCAGCAAGATATTTCCCCTTAACTACAAAC
>JASEGF010000170.1 GCA_030017935.1 Bacteroidales bacterium
TAATAATTTTAATATGATATTAATATCATTAACAGTTTTATACAAATATGAAATTTATAAAGAAATCAAAAAACATTTCATAATTATATATTTTTTTATTCGATTTTTTTTACTACTTTTGCACTCTAAAATTTATTAAATTTTTTAAATTAATTTTATGTCAACAAGAATCAGATTACAACGTAGAGGGAAAAAACATCAGCCATTTTATACTATCGTAGTGGCTGATAGTAGAGCACCACGAGATGGGCGGTTTATAGAAAGATTAGGATTTTATGATCCTTTGACTGATCCTGCAACCATCGAAATAAATACTGAGCGTGCTTTATATTGGTTACAAGTAGGTGCTCAACCTAGTGAAACCGTTAGATCTTTAATGTCTCATAAAGGCATAATGCTCAAGTTTCATTTATTAAAAGGTGTTCAAAAAGGTGCTCTCACAGAAGAACAAGCTGAACAAAAATTTCAACAATGGCTTAAAGAAAAAGAACAACGTATTAATAAATTAAAAGAAGCTAATTTATTAAAAGAAAAAGAAATTGGCCAACAACGATTAGAGCATGAAAAACAAGTTAGATTAAAAAGAGAACAATTATTAGCTGAAAGATTAGCTGCTAAAGCTGAAAAGGAAACTACTACTAATGTTAAATCAGAAGAGCCAGAGAGTGATTCTGAAGAAAATTAGTCTTATCTCTTTTTTTCATGTTTTTCCCTGATAATAATTCTTTAATTAATATAGGAAAAATTGTAAAACCTTTTGGAATTAACGGTCATGTAATCGTTAATTCCAAATTTTTTTTAAATATTGATTTTAATAAAACACAATCAATATTCGTTTATTGGGATTATTGCTATGTACCCTTGGTTATTGAAGATTATGAGGAGAGATCTGAAGATCTATTTTTAGTAAAATTTCAATTAATTGATACTATAAGTGTTGCAGAAAAACTTTCTAATACTAAAATATTTGCTTTCAAAAAATATATTATTTTTGATGATGCCAGTTTATATGATTCTCCTGAAAAGTTAATAAATTTTGATGTTATAGAAGCACATTTTGGTAGTTTAGGCTCAGTGGTTGGTATCCTGCAGGGTGCTGCTCCACAATTAGAAGTGTCTAAAAATGATAAAACTATTTTTATACAATTCATCCCAGAATATATTTATAAAATTGATTGGAATAAAAAAATTGTCTTTGTAAATCTACCAGAGCAGTTATTCGACTTTTATGAACTCAAGTAAGCCTTTTAATTTCAGGCAATTTACTATTTATGACGATTTATCCACTATGAAAGTAAATACTGATGGTGTATTACTCGGGGCTTTAGTACCAGTAGATAATTATCGCAATATTTTAGAAATAGGTTGTGGTGCTGGTTATATTTCTATTATGCTTGCACAAAAAAATCTAAATGCTCAAATAACAGCAATTGATATTGATAAAAATTCTATTGCTCAGGCTAATTATAATTTTAGAAATTGTAACTGGGCTAATAGGCTCTCTGCATATAACATCTCATTAGAAAATTTTACTAAAACTACTTTTAATGATTTTGATTTAATTATTTCTAATCCTCCTTTTTATTTAGAAAATTATAGATCTATAAAGTCTCAAAATTTAATAGCAAAGCATAGCACTATTTTAGATTTTTCTAATTTTTTATCATTATCTTCTAATCTAATGAATGACAATAGCAAACTATGTATTATTTTATCTGTGAAATCTTATAATACCATAATATCTATAGCTAGAGATTATGGTTTATTCACTTCTAATCAGATAAACATCATTCCTCGTGAAAATAAAAAAATTTCGAGAGTTGTTTTGTTTTTAGAGAAACATTTAGTTTATCCTATAGAAGTTAGTAATTTAATCATTCGAAATGAAGATTTATCGTATACGAATGATTTTTTAGAATTAACAAAAGATTATTTACTATTATAGCTTGAGAATAATAGTCAGGTTGTAATAAATAATATTACATTATTATTAGTTTTTTAATTTTCAAAATTAATCAAGTTTTCAGTTGGATGCTTTTTTTCTCATTGTTTAGTTTCGATACGATTCTTTTCACAATGAGAAAAAAATTAATAACGTGGAGAAACTTTACATTTATTTCTATCTATTTGTTATTAAATGTTTTATAAGATCATTTAATAATAGTTTAAATTAATTAATGATATTTAGTTAATAATTTTTAAATGCTAAATATCATTATTAATAAAAATTATTTAAAAATATTTTCCTAAAATTTAATTTTTATATATTTTCTTTTTAAGCTACAAATAGAAAGGTATTAATTGTATTTTTTTAAAATCTATAAATCATTATATAATTTAAACATTTATAAAAAAGTAGCAAAAAAATCTCCATTGAGAGAATGCGGTATTTAGTCAAGCTGATAATTTATTTTGAAATTTTTCCATTGACACAAAAATGAAAAATTACAAATTCCAAAATTTAAAAAGGAAATTTTGAAATTCGTATTCTAAATTAGGAGTAAAGAAATTTTTACTTAATTGTGATATAATTTCTCTTTTAGTCCACCATCTGAGCTCAGTAACTTCTTTACTAAGTTTAACTTGATTTTGATCTAAAATAGAAGTAATAAAAATAAAAACTAATTCACGTTCTATCTCTGACTCCCATATATAATGATGAACAAGTTCAGGTTTAAATTTTTTCAAGCCGATTTCTTCTTTAGCTTCTCTAAATAATGCCTCTTCAGGTTTCTCATTATAAGAAATATGACCACCTACACTAGCATCCCATTTGCCCGGCTGAATTAGTTTATCACTGCTACGTTTTTGTAATAAAAGTTTACCTTCATTATTAAAAACATAAAGATGAACCACAGGATGTAAAATTTTAGAACCATTATGTACCTCATCTCTAGTGGTAACATTTATTATTTGGAGTTGATCGTCTAAAACTGGAACTAATTCTTTTTTTCTTTTCGTAGAATTCAATTTATTAATAGCTAATTGAGCAATTAACCATACCCCCATAATAATATATAAAAGAACACTACTAATAAAAGCCCACCATTCATGAGATAAATGGTAAATAGAAAAAATTATCAAAACTATATGAAGAATAAATAAAATCAAAATATTCAATAAACTTTTACGAAAAGCATTTGTTTGCTCTTCATTCACTTGTGGTATATCCATATAATGCCCCATCCACTTAAAAAGTATATTAATATTAGTAAAATAGACTATAGCTAATAATATAATCATTAGAACTTCTATGAGAGCTGGTTTCCATAAGAAAAAAATATCATTATCAAAAATAATAGATATTACTCCGAGCAGAGCTAAAAGAGCAGTATCTAAAATAATAAATTTATCCCATTGTTTTTTAATTATACCAATAATCAAAAATTGTAAAATACCAAAAGTTATAGCTACTGCAATAGCAGTTTTAGGTGGCAAAATACTATCAATTAAAATATAAACAATAAGGGGTAAAAGACCTGGAAGTAGTTTTAATAAAATCTTCATAATAACATAAAAGCGGTAAACGGGATTCGAACCCGCGACCCTCAGCTTGGGAAGCTGATGCTCTACCACCTGAGCTACTACCGCAATAATTTATAATGCAAAATTAATAATTTCTACTGATTTTTAATAATTTTGTAAAAAAATTAATTAAAAAAAATGAATTTCACTAATTCACCAGATTGGCAACAGAGTCATAATTTTAATATCGAAAAAAAATCTGCAGAACGTAAAACTCTAGTAGTAGTAATAATAACGTTAATAACAATGCTAGCAGAAATAATAGCAGGATGGATATTTGGCTCTATGGCACTTTTTTCAGATGGACTACATATGGGCACTCATGCGTCAGCTCTTAGTATATCATTAATCTCTTATATTTTAGCACGAAAATTATCCAAAGATACAAGATATACATTTGGCACATGGAAAATAGAAATATTAGGAGCATATACAAGTGCATTAATATTAGGATTAATGGGATTATTTGTATTAATTATCTCAATTCAAAGATTTTTTAACCCAGTAAATATAAATTACAACTATGCCATATTAGTAGCAGCAATAGGATTAGTTGTAAATGTAATAAGTGCATTAATACTACAACATAACAGAAACGAAGAAAAAGATTTAAACCTAAAGTCTGCTTACTTACATGTAATAGTAGATGGATTAACTTCAATATTTGCCATTATAGCATTACTAGGAGCGAAATATTTAAACTTACAATTTTTAGATCCTTTAATGGGCATAGTAAGTGCATTTCTAATATTCAGATGGACATACTCACTAATAAGAGATACAGCATCAATATTATTAGATAAACAAACAGATTTCACATTAGCAGAAAGTATAATTACTGCAATAGAATCTGATGGAGAGAGTAAAGTAATTGATTTACATTTATGGAAATTAGCATCAGAGAAATATGCTAGTATAATATGTGTAAAGACAAATGGAGAGCATAATTTAGAAGAATACAAAAGCAGGCTAAAAGATTTCAAAGAACTAGCCCATATAAATATTGAGATTCAAGGAGGGAAATAAGTAAGAAATGAGTGGAGTGGCGTGAGGGAATTAAATAATATAAACATTTTTTAAATGTTTCAAACAGTATATGATATTTTACTTACTCTAAAATATTCATACCAGGCAAATCTATCCGAGGATGCAAGGTTAAGCATTCTTCCAGTATTACTAATGACGCCTTCTGATAAGTATTTACCTATCGCTACATACCACATAATGTAGTTTTGCAGGTATTTGGTTGCTACCCCTCTG
>JASEGF010000171.1 GCA_030017935.1 Bacteroidales bacterium
TCATGATACTATATTTTTCTATATATTAACAACTCTACTTTGCTGATATTGCCTTCCTTGGCAATACAATCTATTAGTTGTGGTTTATTCATCGTTATTGTTTTTTTAGGTTTTGATGAAGCATATTAATTATCAGACTCTTTATAAAAATTTCCACGCCATGAATGGCTAGTAAGATATTCATTATCCTTACTATAAATATTTATCGTTTGCCAGCCTTTGTTTAATTCATGATTATATAATACCTTGTGTGCAGCATTTACTTTTGAAGAGTCGAGAAACTCTGTTTTTAAATATAGGTTCAAATAAATTTGTTCACAAGGAATATTTTTTACTTCAAATGATTTGTTATATACGGCATTGACACTATCCATCATTTTTTGATGCTCGTCGTCAATCTTGCCACAAAAGAAACCTGTACAACCATTAAAAAGTGCAAGTATTACAATAAATAAAAGATTTTTTTTCATATTAAAAATTACTTTGTTACAAAATCATTCCATGGTGCTATATGAACCCCATTAACAATATTGATTTGCTTAGCAGCCTCAATAGGATCTATTATACCCCTATAACTACGCCAGCTAGATATTCCTTCATTGATATACATGATATCTACCCATTCAAAGATTGTATTATTACTGCCAGTAATAGCAACCCAGATCACTTTTTCATTACCAGATGCATCTGTTCCAAAATATTTCCCTTTTTGATCATAAAAATCTCCATCTAACGCCCCAGTTGGATCAATTCTACCAATCGGATTATTCTGGCAATAAGAGTATGGTGATACACAACTTCTGAAACTTGCCATCGGGTCAACACTCAGCTCGCTATCATAATATCTAGTCCCGAAGTATGTGTAGTTGGTCTCGTTGTCTAGCTCCTTTGTGGTGAATTTGCATCGAGTATCAAACTTGATATTCATTGAATTTATTTCTTTTACATTTCATAAACACAACAATTGTCATCACTATAACATCCATTTATTGGAAATGTAAATTCAGATGAACATTTTATCTCACCTTTTTCATTTATAAAATAGTTTGTGATAATTATTTGATTTAGATAATAATTAATTTCATATATATCTGGTTTATCAAAGATATATATATTTAAACTATCTAACACCTCTCTAATTGGTATTTTTATTATTTTTAAATAATGAACCGCCATTTCAGATTTTAATATTTCTTTAATAATTTTTTTAAGATTAACTTTTTGCTCATAAATTACAATATTTTCAGATAGTTTTGGATTTATAACATTATAACTATCCTGGTAATTACCATATTTATAATTTATTATAGATTTTATAATATATATACTATCCTTTGCTGATTTTATTACTTCCTCATCTAATATTACCATAGAAGGTATTAAATCTAACGAAATAACTAATGTATCAGGTATTAATTTAGTAGTATCGCCACTTCTAGAATACCAGTAATTTTCCCAATACTCTACCAATGTAGAGTCGCTTTTATAATTATTATATAAAAGGGGAAATATGTACCATTCCTCACAAAATTCCTTTATTTTATAGGATTGGCTATATCCATAAATGGACATAAAAAACAATATTAACAAAATTTTTGTTTTCATATATATTTTTATATTTTACTGATTTTCTATATTACAATCTTTTAGTTGTGGTTTGTTCATGCTCATAATATTTTGATTTTAGTTTAAAGTTAAATTTTCTTTAGATAAAACATTTTTCCTTCCTTCCTAATTTTAAACTTTGAATCATGTTTGCTTATTTTAAATATTTTTAAATCTGTTTCAAAAACAGTCCCTTCATCAGATTCACTAGGTTTATTAAACCATTCTTTATGATAAACCACTTTACCTTTGTGCAAAAAGATTACACGATCTCCGTTATCTGTGAACCCTTTCAATTCAAATCCTAAATCCTTATTTATTTCTTCTAATGAAATTGCACCAGAATAAAAACACATAGTGTCCCAATCAAACTGCATTACATTTGAGAGATCTATGGTGTCTTTTCCTACCTCTTGACATTTTTTCCATTCATTCGAAATAATATCATCAAAATCATTGCTGTCTGAACAACTATAAAAGAATAAACACGCTAACAAAAAAAATCCTGCTGTTTTCATATTATTTCATTCTCCCCTATATTAATTGTAATTGCTCTATGTTTTGTTTGGCTTCAATATTAACGGCATTTTGTTCAGATGCTGTTCGTACATTTACATTTAATCCTTTAAAAATGCTCTGCAGTTGATTGTATTTATCGGACGATAGTTTGGTTTTTGAAACAACCCAATTCCCATTGTCATTTGGAGTAGCAGTATATAACCCGTTTGTATAAAACTCATTAAGAACTAAATTCGCTAATTTATCCATTCCTGCTCCTCTATTAGCAAATCTTCTTGAATTAGTAGAAATGTTTGTTTCCCCAGGAGTAACACCGAATCTTATTCTGCCTGCAGCAATTGGATTTCTTACGGCAAAACTTACATATCTTGAATTCATACTAACAGTATAATGACCTGCTCCTAGTGGATTATCCGGAGCTAATCCATTCGGCCACACCAGCACTACTAGATTATCTGCACTATAGCAATATGGCGATAGCGATGGATACTTATCGCTCATCGGATCCACACTCAGCCATACACTCAGCTCGCTATCATAATATCTAGTCCAGAAGTATGTATAGTTGGTCTTGTTATCTAGCTCATTAGTGTTGTGCATAAAACAATATTTTTATAATATAAAATTAACGGATATTTACCACACCTCTAACCAATAAGCTACTATATTCCCGCTAATTACTACACCCTTTGTGTAACCATTTTTCCATTCATCAGGGAGTTTCACTCCTCTGCTCCATAATAGATCTTCATCTAAGAATTTGCCTCTTTCAGCTCCTAAGACATAAATAGTTGCTTTTTTATAAAATTCTATAGGAAGTGGAAGCTCTAGACAGAATTCAAAATTGGGAACAGGTAACATTCCATTAAAATTATTACATTGCTTAAGTTTTATTACTGTGGTATCGTATATTGAAGTATCATAATCCACAATCATTAAGCATGAATCAGTGAAATGGTAAATTGCAACTGCTTCATTTATCATTTTTTCTTCAATTGTAGTCAAAAGGGTGCTATCACAAATAAATATAGCATTAACAGCATTCAAATTTGCTGCACCTGGAGCATTTAATCCAAAATATACCAAATTTGCTTTTTCGGGATCAAGGAAATGATCTGTTAGCATATTAGGATAAAGTAATAGTTCTTCTTTGTATAATTCTTTAATTTTTTCAATATCTATTTGAGCATGTAATTCTTTAATTTTTTCCATATCTATTTGAGCATAAGAAGGATAAGCAAGTAATACCACAAATATGAAGGTTTGCAAAAATTTTTTAATTAATTTCATGATACTATATTTTTCTATATATTAACAACTCTACTTTGCTGATATTGCCTTTCATGGCAATACAATCTATTAGTTGTGTTTTGTTCATGCTCATAATTGCGTTAGTTCTATTATTTTAACAATTCTCTGCTTTCCTTAAAATATCGTTTAACATCAACTATTGATATTGTAGTAACAACTCCTTCTCCCCGCTCCATTGGATCGAATGCTATGTATGCTATAGCTTTTGTTTTTTCAATGTTTCCAGTCCCAATATTGTACTCTTTGTCATATGGTTTTTTGTCAAACCCAATTTCCCACCTCATATTCTGTGTGTAGCTAAAAGTATTTATACCAAGCCCAATGATAGTTTTTTTATGTTTAAAAACTATGTGTCCTCTTGTATTCCCACAAAAATCCGGTATTTTAAATGTATTCTGCGTGATTTCCGGCTTTATAATTATTTTTTGAGTACTATCAATAATTACAAAAAATATTTCAAAATCATCGTTTAATGCTATCTTTTCTCCGTTGTATGTATACTCTACATTCACAGTAAAAGTTTGTCCGTGCAATGATATTGCACACATTACGAAAGCAAGTATATATAAAATCTTTTCCATAATTAAATTATTTACCAACAGTACCAAACTTGTCAAGTGGGAATGTAGCTTGTACTCCATTTCCGTTGTATATGTATACGGTATTGTTACCAGTGCCTAATACGTAATTATTACCAGTCATGTAAGTTCTTCCAGCCGCAGCTTGTATATCCCTATCTGAAGGTGTTTGTCTAAAATAGAACATTGTAGTTCCTCCAAATGTTTCCATACCTATTTCTGAAGGAGGACCAATCGAAACAGAACCGCTGGGATGAGAATGGAATGTGCCTGAGTAGGTAATAAGAGTCCCTTTTTCATCAGGATTTGCAGCATCAAAAACATCCATTGTCGCTTCCGGAACTTTACTAGGGTCTGCTTTATCTCCTGGTTTAGCCCAAATAACTTTTTCATTACCAGATGCATCTGTTCCAAAGATTCCGCCATATTCTCTAAAAGGGTCTTTTTTATCTTCGTCAACAACCTTTAACATTTCTAATCTAACAGATTTACTCGGCAATGTAATAGCAGAAGATACATCGCTTGAGTTTGTTGTTCCTCCTGATTTATCTGTTTTCTTGATTGCCTTTGCTTCATCTTTATTCGTTACAACATAGACTTTTCCATCGTCAATACCATCTGTTCCAAGATATTTCCCTTTTTGATCATAAAAATCTCCATCCAGCGCCCCAGTCGGATCAATTCTTCCAATCGGATTATTTTGACAATAAGAATATGGTGATACACAACTTCTGAAACTTGCCATCGGGTCAACACTCAGCTCGCTAT
>JASEGF010000172.1 GCA_030017935.1 Bacteroidales bacterium
GTTGTAATAGTAAATCTTTAACTTCTTCAAGAGATTGCCCTTCTTTGGGTTTTCCCATGAGGAAATAAACACTATAATCTTTTAGAGTATATGAACCAGAGCTAGCTCTGAGGACTTTTTGTTTTTTTACTAAATCTATATCTATCAATCCAGCAACACTATTACTCAATATTCTATCAAAAATTTCTAATATTGGTAGTTCTACTTGTGCAGCTGCAGGTAAACGATAACCGATAAGTAAATTTTCTGCATCTGGTCCTAATACTTCTTTTATTATAGGAGCTGTAATAGGTTTCTCTTCAGGAATGTTTAATGATGGTATAGGTCGAGATGGCAGTTTACCGAAATAGTTATCAATGATTTTAATTGCCTCATCTGGGTTAAAATCGCCAGATATAGCTATAGCCATATTATTAGCTACGTAATAAGTATGATGGAAATTCATAATATTACGCATAGAAGGATTTTTTATGTGTTCAGCATAGCCTATCACTGGTACACGATATGGATGGACTGCAAATAATGACTCAAACATAGCATCAAAAACTTTTCGAGAATCATTAGTAAGAGTCATATTTTTTTCTTCATAAATAGTTTCTAATTCAGTATGAAAACCGCGAAGAACAGGTTCTAAAAATCTATCAGCTTGTATTTTTGCCCAATTTTCTAGTTGATTACTAGGTATATTTTCTTGATAACCAGTGAGGTCATATGAAGTAAATGCGTTAGTACCAGTAGCTCCTATGGAGCTCATCATTTTATCATATTCATTAGCTATGAAATATTTAGAAGCTTCATAGGAAATGCTATCGATAGTTTTGTATAGAGCCTTACGTTCTTTTTCATCTGTCAGAGTTCTATATTTTTCGAATAGTTCTTCTATCTGACCTATTAAAGCTTTTTCTGCCTCCCAATTTGTAGTACCATAATTAGGAGTGCCTTTAAACATCATATGTTCGAAATAATGTGCCAATCCAGTTGTCTCTATTGGATCACATTTAGAACCAGAAGCTACTACTACGTAAGTTTGTATCCTAGGCTCTGCCTTATAAACTGTCATGAATACTTTTAATCCATTGTCTAATGTATATATTCGAGTATTCATTGGATCATTGGGCACTGTTACATATTTATAATTGTCCACTTGAGCAAATAGCTGTCCTATGCCAATCATTAATAATAAGGTTAATAAAAATTTTTTAATTTGTCTTTTCATATTTTATTTGGTTTTATCGGTTGTAAATTAAATTTCTCATTTAATAATTTCAATGATGGATATCTATCTTGCAATTGTTGAAAAAATTTCTCATCATCATTATTATCAATTTGTTGCTTTGAGTTGTCAGTAGATAATGGTCTTTCTTTTTTGATTGGTTTATTAATAATACTGTCAGGATTATTTAAGACATTTATTTGTATTTCATATCCATTCTCAGCTAAATTGCTAGCAAGATATTGTTTTATTGGAATTATATTATTTTTTAAATTTTCTGCATCTAAAATATTATTTACGTTTAAAGTAAGAATATTATTAGTAAAGCTTAGATTTAAATTAGCTAAAATATTAGAAAATACAGGTGATGAATTTGTATATTCGGCAGCGAGATGTTTTAATAATTCTTTTATGTTCTCTTCGTTGAGTTCTTTTTTATTTTCTATTTTTGTTTTATATTCGTTAAATTTTTCTTTTACACTATAAGAATTGACAGTTTTAGATGTACTAATGCCATTAGCATATTTTGATGGATTATCAATTTTCTGAGTATTATTAATGTTTATACTTGGAGAATTTGTAGTATTATTTTGTGTATTAGTAGAATTTTTGTTAGGATCTAAATTTAAAGTATTAGTAGAAATAGAAGCAGCTTTATCATTAATAGGTTTTTTGTTGCTATCAATGATTTTTAGCAGAGAAACCTCTAACAGTAATCTTTTATTTTGTGTATTCATATATGATACATCAGCCTCAGATAATATTTTGAGAACATTAGATAAAAAATCATAGGAGCAATATTTCACCTGACTGACCAATTTTTGTTTATGTGCTTCACTGATTTCTAAAAGATCTATAGTAGTATTCATAGAAGTGAAAAGTAAATTTCTAATGTGTTCTGCTAATCCTTTAATAATATGAATAGGTTCGAATCCATTAGATATGATTTGATCGACGAGCATAAGAGTTTTAGATAAATCTCCTTTTAATAAATTATCTGTCAATTGGAAATAGAGGTCATAATCTACCACATTGAGATTTTCTATAGCAGTGCTATAAGAAATTTTACCTTCGCCAAAAGAAGCTAATTGATCAAACATACTCAATGCATCGCGCAGAGCGCCATCACTATTTTCTGCTATCACATGTAGAGCTTCTATATCATAAGAAATATTTTCATATTTAGCAATTTTTTCTATATGTTTTACTATATCTTCGTTTGAAATTCTTTTGAAATTATATATTTGACAGCGGCTCAGAATAGTCGGTAAAATTTTATGTCGTTCAGTAGTAGCTAAAATAAATTTAGCATATGAGGGAGGCTCTTCTAATGTTTTCAAAAAAGCATTAAAAGCACTATCAGACAGCATATGCACTTCATCAATAATATAAACCTTATATTTACCTATTTGTGGTGGAATATTTACCTGATCTATCAAGGCTCTTATGTCATCTACTTTGTTATTAGATGCAGCATCTAATTCATAAATATTGTAAGAATTATTTTGATTAAACGAAATACAAGATGGGCACTCATTACAAGCTTCACCATCTGGTGTGATATTTTCGCAATTAATTGTTTTTGCAAAAATACGTGCAGTAGTAGTTTTGCCAATACCTCTAGGACCTGTAAATAAAAATGCTTGCCCTAATTGATTAGTTTTGATAGCATTTTTTAATGTTTTTACTATGACCTCTTGGCCTACTACTTCGTCAAATCTTGTAGGTCTATATTTACGTGCTGAGACTAAATATTGTTGAGTTTTCATAATTGCAAAGATAATAAAAATTTATTGGAATTAACTAATAAATAACATCAATCATTTATGATTAATTTAGCGATGCGATATCTTTTACCTGGTAGAGATTGAATGATTTCTGCAAATTCTAAATTTAAAAGTGCCATAGACACTACATCTATTCCTATATTGAGGCTATTGCATATGTGGTCTATGCTGCTATCGCCTTCATTTAATAAAAATTGATATATTTTTTCTTCATCTTGACTTAGTGGAAATGGAATAGCGATAGTAGATTGACTATTAAAAGGCATCAGATCCCAATTTAATGTTTTCAAAATATCATTACCTTCAGTTATTAATTCTGCTTTATAATGTTTGATGAGATTTAGACAACCTTGAGCTAATGGATCGGTAATATTACCTGGCACAGCAAATACGGCTCTATTATAAGAAAATGCAATATTAGCTGTTATCAAGGCACCTCCTCGTTCTCTTGTTTGCACAACTACTACACCATCAGAAAGTCCAGCTACTATTCTATTTCTTTCAGGGAAATGTTGCTTCAGTGGAGGCTCGTTGTATAAATATTCTGTAACTAAACAACCATTATTATTTATTATTTCTTTAGCTAAATTAGCATTCTCGGGAGGATAAATGATAGAAAGTCCATGACCTAATACAGCTATAGTAGGTAAATTATGATTAAGAGCAGCTTTATGTGCAAAAGTATCTATACCTATGGCTAAACCACTTACAATAGTTGGCGATATCACACTCAACTCATTTATTAACTTTTCTGTGATATCCTTGCCATAATATGATGCCTTTCTCGTACCTACAAAAGAAATAGACTTGTCTATAGCTGGTAAATCACCTTTGATAAACAAAGAAATAGGAGCATCTATACATTCTTTTAATTTACTTGGATAGTCTATACTATCGATAGTTATGATACTAATACCATTTTGTCGAGATATCTCTATCTCTGATTTTGCCTTTTGAAGGGCTGTTGTTTTATATTTATTTATAGTATTAGCTAGTAATGGAGACAAGGAAAAGCGGTTTTGCAATTCAATAGATGATAATGAAAACAATAATTCTAAATTTGGGAATAAGTCTATAAGTTTTTTTGCAGTTATATTTCCTATCTTAGGAATAAACTTAAGAGCTAAAACATATACATTTTCATTCATCTCGCTAAAAAAATATTAAAGAATCTTAATTAAAGAATTACAAAATTAAGAGAAAAAAATATTTTGCAAATTTAATTATGCTATCATCATTACAAATGTTTACAGCATTGCGTCTTTGTTTGTAACGAAGACGAATGGTTTTTTTAAAGAATTACTATTTTTAGTTAACAATTATTTTTTTTATCCAATAATTTCCGTCTATGTCGGTAAGTTTAATTAAATAAATATTTGATGGTAGGGTTGATAAGTCTATATATTGGTTCTTATTGTCTTTTTCAATGTTAGTTTCTAATACTAATTGACCTGTTAAATTGAATATTTTTATGTTTAATTGTCTATTTATTTTATCGTCCCAATTTATATTTAATATATTTTTAACTGGGTTAGGGTATATTATTAAATTATTATTAGGGTAATCTAAATAGTCAATCGATGTAATATAATCACAAGTAGATACAATCCCTGATTGGTATAAACCAAAAGTGTTATCAAAATAACATCTAAATGGTCCTCCACCTTCATTCATATCTAACGCACACATAAAAGGTTCGGGAAACATATAATGATCTATACAACCAATTTTTTCCACAATTATTGAACCTAATTGCCAGTCAGATGAG
>JASEGF010000173.1 GCA_030017935.1 Bacteroidales bacterium
CATAAGGAGGTGTCTCGAAATCCTCACTCAAAACTACCGTTTGACTATAACCACTGATTGCTAATGCAAACATTAATAATAATAAAAAATACTTTTTCATAATTCTTATCTTTTAAATTTTTAAATAATTTTAAGCAAATTTATATCAAAATATTTTATTTTTTAATTTTTTAAAAAAAATATCTAATTAAGTAAGAGCATTTAAAATATTATTATCTAAGCTATATACGTTTGATTTTTAAACAAAAAATTAAAATTATGTTTATCTAATTATTTTTTGTTTTCTAATTATAATATACGCTTTTTATTTGATATTTATTTAGATTAAGCTAAAAAATATTTTTTGAAACAACTTTGATTGACAAATAAAAGAGGTAAAACATAGTACCAATCGAGTAATTATAAAAGTTATATAAATTCCCAATAATGTAAATTTATTTTTTTAACTTTTAGTAATTTTGGCTGTCTAATAAATAAAAAATAAAAATGTATAATAAACTATCTTTAAAAAATGTATTCATTATTATTATTTTATCATTAATTATTTTCAGTGGTAATCTTTCTGCACAATGTGAAATAACTGCTTATGCTAATGATACTATTATATGCCAAGGTGATAGTGTAAGTTTGTGGGCAAGTGGAGAATGTGGATCCTTGATGAACAACAATTTCAATGATGGTACACCAGGAACAGGCTGGGTAGCAACTACAGGTGTAGCTTTTAATAATCCGTGTGGCAATGGACCTGATAGTATACATATGTGGATGGGAGGTAATGTACCAATACCGAGGATATTGACAACAGTTCCTTTTAGTGTAACAACAGATTGCGTAATATCATTTTGGTTAAAATTTTCTATACAAGGACAAAGTTCGCCTTGTGAAGGTCCTGATCTTGTAGGCGAAGGTGTTTCATTACAATATTCTATTGATGATGGTATTACATGGGTAACTATAGCATACTTTAGACCAGATGGAGTAATATGCCCTACTTTCCCATACACTGCAGGGTTTACTTCTGTTAATAGTGGTCAAACTACTGCATTTACATCTTGGAATCAATATAATTTTTTAGTACCACCAGGAGCCGTATCTAGTGCAACAAGATTTAGATGGTATCAAGAGGTATATTCCGGACAAGGCTTTGATCACTGGGGCCTCGATATAGTACAAATTTTATGTCCTACTTTCCCTTATATAGAATGGTCCACTGGCGATACTATAGAAGGGCCTATTATTGTTAATCCTACACAAACTACCACTTATTCAGTAGGGATATATGACACTGTTCATGATTACTATGCCATCGATTCTATTACTATCAATGTAATACCTAATCCAGAACCGGAACTTGGATTAGATATAGATACTTGTGAAGGTATCTCTGTTTCTCTATCTCCTGGCGATAATTTCGACAGTTATTATTGGAGCACTGAAGAAACTACTTCTACAATTAATGTCACTGATAACGGCACCTATTACGTTACTGTTTCCAATATAATGAGTACTATCACTTGTAGTGCAAGCGATAGTATTAATGTATTTTTTATACCTAATGCTCATGTAGATTTAGGTAATGATTTATGCGTCACTCAACCAATCCTATTAGATGCTACTCAACCCGATAGTGGCTTTACATATTTATGGTCTAATGGTATGACTACACCTACTATTATGGCAAATAACTATGGCAATTATTGGGTTAGCGCTACTTATGATGATTATAATATTTGTGGAGATGCTGATACTATCTATGTAAAATTAATACCTACTGCTTCGATAAATTTACCAATCGATACAACCATATGTCAAGATGAGAGCCTTACTTTATCAGTTTCACAACCTAATAATAATTGGTATCAATATCATTGGTCTAATGGGCTAAATAAACCAATATTATATATAGACTATTATCCTCCTGGTTCTTATGATTTCGAAATACAAGTAATAGGTTGTGATACTGTAAATGGTAAAACTACAGTATACATAGAAGATTGTAGCGTAATTACACAAATTTTCGTTCCTAATGCATTTAGTCCTTATAATGTTGATGAAGTAAATGATTATTTCCATATATTTGCAGAAAATATAGATATTGATAATTTTTCTTTTAGTATATATAATAAATGGGGACAAATGCTATACCATACATTAGATCCGGGCTTTAGATGGGATGGCAAATACAATGGCGATTATCTACCACAGGGAGTCTATACTTATAAACTTATGTATAAAGATGCTGAGAATAATTATAATGAACTAAATGGTACTATATTTATACTACATTAAAACTAAATAATTATGTCAATTTTTAAACAAAAAAATATGAAAACAAAAATATTTTTAAATTATTTGATACTTTTTTTAATTATTGCATTTACTAATATATCAGAAATGTATGGACAATGCAATATACAACTATATGCTAATCAAACTGTAATATGTGAGGGTGACAGTGTGACAATTTGGGGTGATGGTGGATGTGGATTTTTGATGAGTAATGATTTCAACACAGGGACACCAGGAGCAGGCTGGGTAGCAACTACAGGTGTAGATTTTACAAATCCTTGTGGCAATGGACCTGATGCTATTTATATGTGGATGGGTGATAATGTACCCATCCCACGTACACTAACAACTGTTCCATTTTCAGTAAGTACAGATTGTGAAATATCATTCTGGTTAAGATTTGAAATACAACATGGTGGTGGTGGTACTACTTGTGAAGGACCTGATTTAGCAGGTGAAGGAATATCATTACAATACTCTATAAATGGTGGAACAACATGGACAGATATTGCATATTTCAGACCAGATGGAGTTATTTGCCCTTCATATCCCAATACTACTGGATTTGTAGCAGTAGGTGCTGGACAATCAACTCCTTTCACTACTTGGGCTCAATATAATTTTCCGGTACCTCCTGGAGCAGCTTCACCTAATACTATGTTCAGATTTAGACAACATGTTTATTCAGATCTGGATTTCGATCATTGGGGGTTAGATATGGTAAATATTGTTTGCCCAGATAGCACCAGCTATGGACAAGTAGCCGGTCAAGATGGGTTCGGTCCATACACTTTTTATCCTACTCAAACAACAACATATTATGGCATTGTTAGTGATACACTTCATGGTAATAGCGCCACAGATTCTATAACTATTACAGTAATACCTCAACCAGAGATTGATCTAGGTCCTGACACCGCTGCTTGCGAAGGTGAGATAATCTCTTTATCTCCTGGACAGGGGTACGATGAATATCATTGGAGCACTGGATATACCAATGCTGATCTACTCTTAGAAATGTCTGGAGTTTATTCTGTTACAGTTACTAATTCTTATGATGATGTTTCTTGCTTCGACAGTGATACTATTACGGTTGTCTTCGTACCAAATGTGAATATAGATTTAGGTCAAGATACCTGCTCTAAAGAAATGATAATTTTAGATGCTACTCAACCAAATTCTAATATATCTTACCTCTGGTCTACTGAGAGCAAAAATCCAATTTTACAAATCCCTAATTCTGGTACTTATTGGGTGAGTGCCATAGATTCTACATATCATATTTGTGGTGATGCAGATACTATAAATGTGAGAATTATTCCTGACGCTGTAGTTTCTCTTCCTAGCATGATTACTATGTGTAGCCATGAGTCTTATATACTTTCAGCTTCTCAACCTAATAATAATATTTACGAATTTATATGGTCTAATGGCAGCACTGAACCAGTATATGTAATAAATACACCTGATGCAGGTATTTATGATATTAGCGTAAAAGTTATTGGATGCGACACCGTTTATGGCTCCACTAATGTAATAGTCGAAAATTGTGAAGTCATTATTCCCAATATTATTACACCGAATGGAGATGGTATAAATGATCACTTTTATATTACTAATGTAGAATTTTATCCTAATAGTGAAATTAAAATCTATAATCGATGGGGAAAATTGGTTTATGAAAATAGCAATTATCAAGGAGATTGGGACGCTAGTAATTTCAGTGATGGCACTTATTATTATATCTTTAAATTAAATTATGGTAAGGGTAAAATCAAAGAATATAATGGTACTATTAGCATTATAAAATGAAATTGTGCTGATATAATAAATATCTTAATTCACAAATTGATTTTTTCATAACTAAAGCCCATCCTTCTTTTTTACTATAATAGTAGTGAGTACATAGTAGATAGTAGTGAGTAGATAGTAGATAGCTAAAGCCCATAACTCTCTATAAGTTATTTTTTTGACATACTGTGTTTGGTAATAAACTTTTTGATTAATCATAAAAATCTCTATAATCATCCTAAACTTCTAAACTTATCAACTAATCAACTTATTATATATTACCTATCCTTTTATTCGCCTCTTCTCCCTGCCTCCTCGTCTCCCCTGTCTCCCTTTACTCTCATTTGTGTGCATTTGTTAATTAATTTACAACTAAAATCTTGCTAAACTAATAAACTTTTCAACTTATCAACTCTTCTACTAATCACTAGTCATTAATCACTTATCACCTCTTATCCCAGTCTCCTAGTCTCCCATCACTCTCATTTGTGTGCATTTGTGGACAATAAATAACAATTGGACAGTTAAAATAATTTACACACTCTAATACCAAGTTGCGTTCTATTATAAAAAATTATATTAAATTTGTCCAAAAAATA
>JASEGF010000174.1 GCA_030017935.1 Bacteroidales bacterium
TACTCTCGTAAACTCTTTGTGTTTCTTTTGCTCGCTGTGGTTAATATTTTATTTTTTGCATTCTTATTATTTTTAGCACAAATGGCACAAAAGTTTTTATACGAAGAACACTTAGAGTTATTTTGTGGTTATCATCTAAACGACTAATTTAATAAATAATTTCTCCAATATTTTGATGCTAAATATCTGTTTTAAGTGCATTTTTAATAAATGAGATTATATATAAATAGGATCTCATTTTTTAATTTAAATATTAATTTACTACTAATGATTATTTAATAATATATTAGCATAATACTATTATTTGTCTATAATAACAAGTTTTGTTATAATTTTATTATCTATTTTAACTATACATTGATAAATACCATTTGAAATATTTGTAACATCTAAAGAGTTGCTATTAGTTGTGCTGATTACTACATGCCCTTGTATATCGCATAATAAAATTTCTTTGATATCTTGTTCAGAGATAATATTTATAATGTTTTTTGCTGGATTAGGATATATATAAACTTTTTGCTGATCGTAATTATAAATGCCTACATTATCATATACATGTATAAAATTTGTTTTTATTAAACTGTCACACTCATTTTGCATATTGCAACCTATTAACTTAACTGTATAATAACCAGGTGCTGTGTATGTATGTATTGGATTAGGTTCTAATGAACCGATTCCATCACCAAAGTCCCAGATATAAGAATTTACATTTTGACATAATTGAAAAAAATGAACAGTAGCATTACTTAAAGGTAATAATGTATCAGATGCAGAGAAATCTATAATTATAGGAAATGGATTCGTAAATACAAAGCCATCTGAAGATGTTATAGTATTTAATCCAGCATTATTAATGGTTTTTACAGAAATATAATATATACTATCATATGTTAGGTTTGGTGGATTAAAGGCAAAGTTGTTATTTAAACCGACATTAGTCCAATTTATTATACTATTATCTCCGGGATATCTACCTAGACAAACCTCATAATGATGAATACCACTATTGGGATCTTGAGCTTGCCCCCATTTAGTAGTAATAGGATAGGTAGATATTGTGTCTAAATCATAATCTATACCATCCCAAACATAAGAAGGCGATATAGGAGGAGTATAATCTACGTATACATCGCATACTGCTATATTTGAAAGGTTATCTGCATTATCTTGTACAATACTTTTTATTTTGCCTGCTACAGTAGAGTCATTTATACTTTCATATCTTAAATCTTTTGTTATGTCATTACCTACACCTATAGTGTAAGTAGCATTATCATAACGAGATCTATATGCTTTTATTTGATTAAACTGTGCAGCGCAGCTACCTGTTCTAAGAGAAATGTATTTACCACCAGTAGCATATGGTTGTGGATCTTGCCATGCTCCTTTTAATATATTACCTACATAAACCCATATTTTACCAGCTATTCTGTCATGTATCACTTTTATATTGTACCATTGGTTTAAATTTATTGTACAAGAAACCTCATAAGTTTTTGTAAAAGTATCATTTGTAACTTTATAAAATTCTAATTTGTTGGTTTCTAAACGAAACCATATGAAATATCCATTACCACCATTTTCTAAAAGTGAATCACTCGAAAAAAAGTAAAAGCCAAAACGTTTATCTGTTTTATTATTACCTAATATACGTATTTCAAATTCATATAGATATCTATTAGATAATTCTTGATTTAAATAAGTATTAATATAAGATTTATAAACAGTAGAATCTGTATGTGTTAAATAACCATTTTGTTGTGTCCAATTACCTGTAATTATATTCCATCGATTGTTTATAGAGGGAGCATCAAAATTATCTCCTAAAAAACCTTTCTTTGCATTAGCTCCCCAATCTATACCATCATATTCTATCACTTGGTAATAAGCTTTTTGTATACCACTCTCAGCATCAGAATCATAAAATGTTATATCAAAATCCTGTGTTTGCCAAGGAGAAATAGGCAAAATATTAGTAATAGGTGGGGTATTGTCATTAAGTATTTTATTATTATTTATTTTGTTATCAGTATTAAAGTTAATATTTACTAATTTGATTTGTTTTGATTCTTCTTCACTTACATTACTTATATTCTGTGCTATTAATTCTGCACTAATTAGTAAGGTAATAATTAAACTTAAAAAATTTTTTCTCATATTAATGAATTTTTATTAATGGTAATACTTTAATATTATTTTCAGTTTTTATCATAATTTGATAAACTCCATTAGCTAACTGGTTGATATTGATAATGCTATTTTTAGAATAATTGGCTACTACCTGACCTAAATTATTAATAATCATAACTTCATTGATAGGTTTAGAAGACTGTACATATATAATATCATGAGCTGGATTAGGATATACTAATATTTCATTATCAGCATAATCATTTATACCTACATTATTAATAGTTATTTGATTTGAAGGTAAAGATGAGCAACCATCAATGGTAACTATAGTAAAGTAATTTCCATTTTCGTTAACTGTATATGTTTGATCAGTAGCACCATATATAGGATTATCATTTAGATACCATTGATTACCCATGTTAGAAGTAGACATTAGAATAAAAGGGGAATTATTAGTTATAATGATGATTGGCTTTGGAGGTGTAGGTTTTACTATAATAGCAATGCTAACAGAAGAGCTACATCCTTCATAACTATACCCTGTAACAATATATGAGGTAGAACTACTAGGAGAAACGCTAATAATGTCATTATTAGCATTAGAGCTCCAATAATAATGATGAGCTCCAGTAGCTGTTATAATAGCTGTATCACCTTGGCAAATAGTTGATGGTTGTGCATTAATGCTAATATTAGGCGGTTGATTTACAATGATAGAAATGCTATCTACATTAGAGCAATTGAAAGAATTAGTAGCAGTTGCAAAATAGGTTGTAGATATCTCTGGCATAATAGTTACCATAGGCTGCGACCCTAGATTATGAGACCATAAATATGAATCTCCACCAGTAGCAAAAATAATAGTAGTATCACCTTTGCATATCGAGTCTTTAGTCGCATAAATAGATATATTAGGTTTTGGATTTACTGTTATTGTAATTGTAGCTGTATTAGTGGCACCATAAGAACCAGTACCAGTTACTGTATACGTAGTGGTAGTCATAGGGGATACTGTTTTAGTATCTCCACTACCAAGACTATGTGACCAAGTATAGGTGCTCGCTCCGCTAACTGTTAATATAGTACTTTGTCCACTACATATTGTTGAAGGATTAGAACTAATAAATATTTGTGGTGGGGGGGCTTCAATACACACTTTATAATTAACAGTAGCTATGTAATAGTGATTAACTATCCAATTATAATCCTTACCATTACTAGCCCATCTATGAGAACCCCATTGGCACATACCTCTACCATGGCCATTAGGAGTCGTGCCACTGCATATGTTATCTGAATAACAAGGATATAAACCACTACCACCTGCATAGCCATCAGAACAATTATAATTGCTGCCACCATAATTATTTTCTGCAGAATATTCTGATCTCACAGGATTAGTCCCCGTAGATGTTGTGAGTATTTTACCAGTAGTTGCTTGTGCCGCACTCTGTGCAGCAGTGTATATATCTGAATTCCAAACTTGATTACAAGTAGATGATGCAATATCAAAATTGCTACTGACAGGATGTTGCACGTAATATCCACCATATGTTCTATATGGTAATGAACCAGCCTTCAATGATTCTGTATGCCAGCTAGCTATCCATTCATCATCTAATCCACTTTCACTATAATATTGTAAACTCATTGTCGTTACACCAGTACAACTTAGACAAGAACAATTAGTCCCCACTCGTATAGTAGTTGGTATATTGCAAGTGGCTCTATAATCTTTTAAAACATCATAATAATCTATATTTTGATTTATCTCTTGATTATAGTTTATACTGTCTATATTTTCCCTTTCATTCATATCGCCATCTAAGATATGATGTATTTTTTTGTTTTCTATTATACCTTCACCTCTTTGTGAATGTATTATTAGTTTTATTTTATCAGGTACTATTATTAAATCAATTATTTTTTCTGTTTTATAATCTTTTTTACTGAAAGTGATATTATTTCGTACCACCTCATCATTAGGATCTGAAATAATAGAAAATTTTTTAGGCATTATAGTAAAAAACCCAGTTTCGTCAGTATAAACAACGTTATTTTCGTCTTCTATAGTTACTTTAACATCACTTAAAGGCATACCTGTTTCACTATCTACTACATATCCTTCTATTATTGGATATTCATATTTTTGGTATTCTACAAATGTTTTATTTTGTTTTTCTATAATTATTTTAATATCTAAACATTTACCTTGTTCTATATAAAAATATGTTTGCAATGGATTGTAATCTGCAGCATAAATGGTAATATCATATTTCCCTTCTCTACCATTAAACATGAGATGTCCACCATTATCAGTTTTTAGGTTGAAAGTATCTTTATCATTAGTTAAAATGATAACAGATGGTACACCATAACCATTTTCACTGTCATATACAAAAAATGATAATGACCCACAATTATCATTAACAGTATTGCAAAAGGAATAAACATTTTGACAAGTTGAATTATG
>JASEGF010000175.1 GCA_030017935.1 Bacteroidales bacterium
TAAAATAAAATATTAAAATTGACTTTTTAAGGGACGACTAATTATTGTAAAGGTATTCTTTTAATACAGAATTTTGTCAAAAACTTTATTACCTAAACACCTAATTCAATAAAATAAATAAGTAATAACTAAATTATTATTTATATCTATCTGTTATTAAGTGCTTTACGGGATAATTTAATTTATGTTTAAATTAATTAATGATATGTTATTAATAATTTTATAATGCTTAAAGTATTTGTTAATGACCTTTTATAAAAATATTTTTGTAAAATTTAATTTTTATTAATTTTCTTTATAAACTACAATTAAAAAATTATTAATAGTAATTTATTTGAATTTATATATCATTATTTAATTTAAACATTTTATAAAAAATTTATTATCTAAACTTCTATTTCATAAATTAAAATTTTTCTAAAATATATTCTAAAATGCAAATTGAATTTGGGAAATTAATTAAATAAAAAAAGGGACCTTAAAATCCCTTTTTTATTGATTAAATGGAATATTTTAAATGGATATTATTCTTGATTATCTTCGGGTTGTTGGTTATTTATTTCAGCAGTAGGCTCATCGCTTATGACTTCAAATTCAAACTCAGCATAAATGTCTCTGTAGATATGAGTTTTTGCTTTGTAAATACCTATCTGTTTAATGTGTTCATCGGGAATAGAAATGGTTTTGCGATCTACTTCGAAATTGTATTGATCTAGAATAGCATCTGCTATCATTGCAGTGGTTACACTACCATAAATTCTGCCAGTATTTTGAGCTACTTTAGTTTTTACAATTAGCCTTACTTGATTTAATTTTTCAGCGAGAGCTTTAGCGTCTGCTAAAGTTTTTTCTTCTTTAGCACTTCTCTGCTTTTTAATTTCTTGATACATTTTTTTATTAGATGAAGTGGCTGGTATAGCGTATCCTTTAGGGATCAAAAAATTGCGAGCATACCCAGCTTTTACTTTTACTGTATCATATTTATAACCCACTTTGGGGACATCTTGTTTTAAAATTACTTCTACTAATGCCATGATTTTCTAATTTTTATTATTTTAATAAATCAGTAGTGAAAGGTAATAGCGCTAAATGTCTAGCTCTTTTAATAGCTTTAGCTACTTTTCTTTGATATTTAGCGGAGGTGCCAGTAAGCCTACGTGGCAAAATCTTACCTTGTTCATTAACAAATTTTATTAAGAAATCTGGATCTTTGTAATCCACATATTTAATTCTAGCTTTACGAAAACGACAATATTTTTTTATTCTTGTCTCAATATTAATTGGAGTTAAAAATTTAATTCCTGGATCTATAGCCATAATGTTCAAATCTTTTAAAAATTATAATTCAATTTTATTTTTTTCTTTGCTTTTGTTTTCAGCTTGTTGTTTTTTGCGTTTTTCATTCCACTCTACACCATATTTGTCTAGTTTAACAGTTAAATAACGCAAAACACGTTCGTCACGCTTAAAATTAAGCTCTAACAATGATACTAGTTCTTTATTATCACTTTCATATTGTAATAAATAATAAAACCCAGTAGTTTTTTTCTGTATAGGATAAGCTAATTTTCGCAATCCCCAGAATTCCTCATAAATATTTTGAGCACCATTTTGCTCTAATAATTCTTTGTACTTTTTTACCGTTTCCTTTGCCTGCTCTTCAGACAAAACGGGAGTTAAAATGAAAACGGTTTCATAATGATTCACCATAAATCTTTTTTTAAAATTTTAGTTTGCAAAATTAATAATTTTTTTTAATTCACCCAAAATTAATATTAAAATTTTTATTTTCGTTAGTAATACAGATATTAAAAAACTTCTTATAACATTTTATTACTTGTGATTGACAATAGGAAACATATAATTTATATCATTAAATTATAATGTTTTTATATAACATTGTATCTTTGCATTAGATAAAAATTTTAAAATTATGCAAAAAACAAAGAAAATAGATGATAAGGTAATACCTATTAGTAAAGATGTATGCTGGATAGGTGTATTAGATTATGATATTATAACTTTTGATGTAGTGATGGAAACACAATATGGCACTACATACAATTCATATTTTATAAATGCTGAGAAGCCTACCATCATAGAAACAACAAAAGAAACTTTTTGGGAAACATATTTGCAAAAAATCAAACAAGTCATTGAACCAGAAAAGATTAAATACATTGTACTCAATCATACAGAACCTGATCATAGTGGCAATTTAATGAATTTACTCAAATTAGCTCCAAATGCAACTGTTGTAGGTAGTGCTAGTGCTATAAGAAATCTTAAAGATTTGTTTAACGGTGATTTTCCTAATATTATCGTCAAAGGTGGGGACACATTAGATTTAGGAAATAAAACATTAGAATTTATATCTGCTCCAAATCTGCATTGGCCAGATACTATCTATACATATTTAAAAGAAGATAAATTATTATTTACTTGCGATAGCTTTGGATGTCATTATGCAGATGAAAGAATGATAGACAATGAGGTTGGGAACTTCGACGATGCATTCAAATATTATTTTGATGTAATCCTGAAACCGTATAGCAAATTTATGCTGCAAGCTATAGATAGAATAAAAAATTTAGAAATCAATGGAATACTTACAGGACATGGTCCCTTACTATTAAATAATTGGGAAAGATATGTCAATTGGTCAGCAAAATTATCACAAGAATTTTTAGCTACTAAAAAATATCAAGATATTTTTATAGCTTATGTATCAGCGTATGGAAAGACAGGCACATTAGCAGAAGCAATAGCTGAAGGTGCGCGAGAAGAAGGCTTAGAAGTTGTACTGAAAGATATAGAGCATGTGAATTTAGGAGATTTAGATGAATATTTGACAAGAGCTAAAGGAATAGCTATTGGCTCACCAGTAATTAATCAAAATATACTTTTACCTATTTATAAATTATTCGGAGCCATTAACCCTATTAGAGACAGAGGTAAATTTGTTTTGCCATTTGGATCTTTTGGATGGAGTGGAGAAAATCAAAAATTAATCCCTAACATTGCTACAGGACTTAAATTAAATGTTTTAGATGAAGCAATATTTACCAAATTTACTCCTAGCGACCAAGATATTAAAAAAGCTAAAGAATTAGGGAAAAAATTAGCACAACTTGTTAAAGAAAATAATGTAGAAGAATGAAACGCTTATTTATAGCCATACCTTTAAAACTAAATAACCTTGCTAAACAATCTATATTAGAAATACAAACTCAATTATCACAAAATAGTATAAAATGGGTGTCATTTGATAATTTGCACCTGACTTTGCAATTTCTAGGAGATACAAATGAAAATGATATTGCGACAATCATGAATATATTAGATAATTTACAAGCATATTTTACTAAATTTGAAGTGGAATTATTAGGATTATATACTTTTGGTAATAGAAATAATCCTAACGTATTGTGGACTAATTGGATAGATAATAATCAGACCAAAAATTTAGCAAAATTATTAAATGAACAAATATCATTAAAAAATAATATAAAATCTGAGGAAAAATTTATCCCACACTTAACATTAGGACGAGTAAAAAGCATTTCTGATTTAAGTAAATTTAATGAAATAATATCTAATAATGCTAATCTATATTTAGGAAGATACACTATTGAAGAAATTATACTTTTTGAGAGTAAATTAAAACCACATGGACCAGAATATTTTGCTTTACACAAAATCAAGGCTTATACATAAATTAATAGGTTAAGAATTTTTTAATAAGGACATAAAAATTTAAAAAACAATGATAAAAACATATGAAATCAAACTTCCACCATATAAAAGAGGTTTTCATTTAATTACAAATAAAATACTAGAAGTGATAGAACCTTTACCAGAGACAGGTTTGCTAAATATATTTCTACGACATACCTCAGCAGCAATAACAATAAATGAAAATTATGATCCTGATGTTAGACGAGATATGGAAGCAATTAGTAATGAATTAGTACCAGAAGATTTGCCATATATTACACATGATATAGAAGGGGCAGATGATATGCCTGCACATTTCAAAAGTTCGATGTTTGGAGTTTCAATAACAATACCAATAGTAAGAGGAGAACTATCATTAGGGACGTGGCAAGGAATATATTTATGCGAATTTAGGACTAGAGCGTCAGCACGAGAGATAGTTTTGACGGTAGTGGGGGAGGGATAATATTTTTTATGTTATTAAAATTCAAGTATTATTAAAATAATTTATATTTTTGTAAAAAATATAAATTATGAACAAACTATTAGAAAATCCAACAAAAGTCTTTGCCCTTACCAAAGAAAAGACACGAGAATTTTACGACAATCTCTATAATGAGATGATCGAAGACGGCAAAGATGTCGTCGATTATCAAGAGCTCAAAGCAATGTCTACGGGTATACTCTGTCCAGAATGTAATAGCAGTCATGTTATTAAAAATGGTTTGCAAAGTGGAGTACAAAACTACCGATGCAAAAATTGTGGCAGACAATTCAGAGTTACAACTGGCACCTTTATGTACGGTGTTCATGAAAAGGACAAAATGTTAGAATATATCAAATGTATGAGTGCTGGCATGAGCTTGAGAGAATGTGCAAGAAT
>JASEGF010000176.1 GCA_030017935.1 Bacteroidales bacterium
CCTAAATATTTATATATTAATTTATTATCAGAATCAAAAGATATTAAGCAAATATTAGATATTGAAAATCAAAAAATTAGAATAGAGCTAGATAGTACAATAGAGCTGCCATATGAATATAAGATAACAATGATTTACATAGAAAGAGAGCAGTCAATAAAATTACTACAAGAAATATCAGTAGATACGGCTACAAAAGAGCCTACGCAACAAATGCCGCTATTGTCAACTACACAAATTTATGAAGAAAAAAATGATTTAGTAACAAATGGTTACATCTCGAGAGGTATAATGATGAGTAGTCAAGGGCAGAGTTCCGTGCAGTCTTCATTAGATTTACAATTTTATGGAGAGATAGCACCTTTTCTGATAGAAGGTAGTCTAAATGATAGAAATTTACCTATACAACCTGAAGGTACAAGTGCTAGATTACAAGAAATTGATAGGGTTTATATAACATTAAAAAAAGATAATTTCAAACTCACTCTCGGAGATTTTAACATTAAAAGTGGAAATAACACTTATTTTTCTAAATATTCTAGGAAGCTTCAAGGTAGCATGTTTATTAATCAAAATAAATCCAATAAAAATATTTACAATTATGGTGGTGCAGTAGCAATGAATAAAGGGAAATATGATAGGGTAGAGCTACAGCTGGTAGATGGAGTTTCTGGACCATACAAGCTACGTAGTACAGATGCTAATTATATTCAAATCATTGCAAATTCTGAAAATGTATATTTAGATGGTAATATTCTACAACGAGGTTACGATGCAGACTATATAATAGATTATAACACAGCAGAAATAATTTTCATGCCCAAACTATTTATTCGCTCATCTATGCATATAGTTGTAGAATTCTTATATACTGACTATAATTATGCTCAATCATCATATGGTTTATTTACTGAAATATCAAATAAAAAATTGCTATGGGGAATAAATTATTTCTCTGAAGGAGATGTAAAAAGTCAGCCATTATTGCTCACATTATCTGATAGCGACAAAGTTTTATTATCAAATGCTGGAGCTAATTTACCAGTAGAGATACCTTCATTTCAAACAACTAGTTTTGATAAGAAGAAAATATTATACAAATTGATAGATACCTTAGGATATGATTCTGTATTTGTCTATTGCAGAGACAGCACTGTACAATTATATGAAGTAAATTTTACATACGTAGGACAAAATAAAGGAAATTACAAAATATCAAATTACGCTGCTAATGGTAAAATTTATGAGTGGATACCACAAATAAATGGCGTGCCACAGGGAGAATATGAACCTATTAGAATACTAAATGCTCCAAACAGACTAAACACTGTAGAATCATATCTTTATTATAAACCTAATGAAAAATTAGAAACTCGCATTAGGCTAGGATATTCACAACATGATAAAAATACTTATAGTAACAATGACTCAATTAATCAAGGCATAGCATATAAAATGCAACTAATTACCAAACCATCAGTAAATCATACTTTTGAAATCTTTTCGCAAGGAATACAAACTAATTTTTCGTCATTAGAACCTATTTATACTGCTGAAGAAAGTAGAATTCTAAACAAAGATTTATTTAGCAATAAAAAAATGGAATTTTTAAATGGATTAAATTATAACTATAATGATAAATCTAATAATTATGCACAATTAAGTACATCATTTTTTAATACGTCTAAAAATGAATATTCTATTTTATCAATAGCAAATGCAAAATTTCATTATAAAAATTTTAATTTTTTTACAAATAATAATTATTCTCATACGAGATTGCCACTATATAAAGTAGATTTCTATAGAAATAATAGTAACCTGGATTGGAAAATAAAATCTATATGGGTAGGAATAAGTAATAAAATAGAATATCATCCAATAAAAAAGAATGATACAATACAAAATAATTCTCAAGAATATTACTCAGTATCACCATACATTGCTTGGGGAGATAGCTCTAGAACATTCATAAAATTGTATTATGAATATTATAATGAAAAAATCCCACTAGATAGAAATCAGCAAAAAGGAGGATATCAGTTGCTAATGAAGCATAAAATATGGAACTTAAAACAAAATAATTATATTGTATTTCAATCTACAAATAGTCAAGAAAAGAATTATTTCACTAGTGAAAATGAAATAAATCTAAATACACGAGATAAATCTTTAATAACTCAACTCAGGTATATACTTGCACAAAAGCAAACGCCTCAAATAGACTATTCTTTTATAGAAGTGCCAATAGGTCAAGGCACACACTACTGGATAGATGCCAATAATAATGGATTTCAAGAAATTAATGAATTTCATATAGCCAATTTCAGCGATCAAGCACAATATATTTTACTGAGTATTCCTACTCAAGATTATATAAGCACCTATTCACAAACATTAAGCTTCAATTTTAGATTTTCGCCTTCATTAATTAATAAATTACCCAAATTTTTTAAAAATTTTAATTTGCAAACTTTCATAGACATTAATCAAGCAAGTAAAGAAATAAATTTTTTAAACTTTAGCAATAAAAATGCAGATTCTGTAATTACCTTTAATAATAGACTCAGAAATGTTTTAGAATATCATCCTAAAAAAATTAATCTGTCAATTAGATATGAATATTATAAACAGAAAAGTTTACAAACATTGATAGTGGGCAATATAGAACAAATGAGAGAAAATAATGCTTTACAAATTTTCTTACCAATAACAAAAAAATGGAATTTACAATCTCAAAGTGATTATTTAAAACAGATGAATAAATCTATTTTCCAGCAAAGTACTACATATGATTACAACCAATATTCCCAGAAATTGGAATTACAGTATTTGGCTACTAAATATCAAATCAGAATTAGTCCGAGATATGCTTATATGTATAATGATAATTTAAAAATCAATAAATTAGAATTAACATTAGAACCACGAATTTTTTCGTTAAAAGCAGGAACATTTACTGCAAAATTAGGTTATTTATATAATGATGCAAAGGCTAATATAGACCCTACAATGGAATATTTAATGTTAGAAGGTTACAAGCCTGGCAGCAATGGATTAATACAAATACAATGGCAAAAAACATTAAACCAAGTAATACAAATATCTTTGCAGTACGAAGGTAGAATATCTCAACATATATCTATGACACATGTAGGAAGTATAAATGTGAGAGCTTTACTATGAAAATTTTAAATATAAATTTGGTTCTATAACGTTTATTGTGGATAAATTATTTTTACCACAAAGTTCACAAAGATATTACACAAAGTTCACAAAGTTTCATTTTTAACCCTTTTTAATTACATCTTTTAATAAAATAACATAAAAGTTTATCATCCTCTTTCATTTTTTCTCTGTGTTCATTGTGCCCTTTGTGGTTAATATTAGACAGTATAATATTAATAAAATACATTTTTATTAAATTAATCTTTTTAATCTTTACATTTACCCATACAAAACGTTATAGAACCATAAATTAATTTTTTATTATAATTTTATAAAAAAAATGAAATTTTCTCCAATTAAAATAATTATACTGCTATTAATATTAGTAAGTTGTAAGAAAGACAATGATATTGATTATCGAGAAGAGATGAGAAATTTTGTAATATCAATTAGTAGATATGCTAAAAATATAAATCCTAATTTTATTATAGTCCCTCAAAATGGTCAAGAATTAATATTAGATGATGCAGAGCTACAATATAATTACATTTATGCGATAGATGGCACAGGCCGCGAAGATTTATTTTATGGATATTATGGTGACGATATTAAAACTCCTAAAGAAGATAATGAATTTATGCTAGAATATTGTTTAAAACACAGAGACTATAACAAAGTAGTAATGGTAACAGATTATTGCTTTACAAAAACTAAAATGGATAGTTCCTACTTGTTAAACCAACAGTATAATTTTATTTCATTTGCTGCTGATCATAGAGAATTAAATAATATACCTCAATATCCAGACAAACCATTTAATGAGAATTCAGATGATATAAATAAATTATCAGATGCCAAAAATTTCTTGTATCTAATTAATAGTGAAAATTTTAGTTCAAAGCAAGACTTTATAAACACTGTATCACAAACCAATTTTGATGTAATCATAATGGATTTATTTCATAATGATGAGCAATATACAAAATCAGAAATAGAAAAGCTAAAAGTCAAAAAAAATGGAAGTAAACGACTAGTAATTTGCTACATCAGCATAGGGGAAGCGGAAGAATATAGATATTATTGGAATAATATTTGGAAAGTTATCAAGCCATCATGGCTTTTAAAAGAAAATCCAGAATGGGAAGGGAACTACATAGTAAAATATTGGGACAAAGAATGGCAAAAAATCATATATGGGCAAGACGATTCATATGTAAAGAAGATAATAGATAGTGGATTTGATGGGGTGTATATGGACATAGTGGATGGTTTTTATTATTTTGAGGAAAATGAATAAAATCGAATTAAATATTTGGAATGATATTTTTTAAATGTTTAAAACAGTTAATGATATTAATATCATATTAAAATTATTA
>JASEGF010000177.1 GCA_030017935.1 Bacteroidales bacterium
ATCCAATCTACCTTTTACACTATATTGTCCTAATGTTTCAGTTAATTTTAATGGTTGCTCTACAATATAATGTAGCGATAATGAAGGGAAATATTCTTTATAATCTCTATTATTAATAATAATCTCTTGCTTACCATCTTCTGCTTTTATCAGACGTATTCTAGCAATAGCTTCTTTTCTTCTACCAGAAATTACTTTATTATCCATGCTCTACTATTTTATTTTATTAATATCAATGACTTTAGGTGTTTGTGCCTGATGAGGATGCTCTGCACCTGCATAAACATGTAAATTTTTAAAAATTTGTCTCCCTAATCTATTTTTAGGTAACATACCTTTGACAGCATGTTCTACTAAAAAAGTAGGTTTACGTTTAATTATGTTTTCTGCTGATTCTCCACGTTGGCCATGTGGGTAACCTGTATAATGATAATACATTTTTTGATGAAATTTATTACCAGTTAAAACTACTTTGTCAGCATTAATAACTATCACATTATCACCACAATCTACATGAGGTGTATATCCAGGTTTGTGTTTCCCTCTTAAAACATATGCTACTCTTGATGCTAATCGTCCTAGAGTTTGACCAGCTGCATCTACTAATACCCATTCTTTATTCACTGTCTGAGCATTCAAATGTACCGTTTTATAACTTAATGTATCCATTGATTTAATTTTTCAACATTTTTGGTTTGCAAAAGTAATAATTTTTTTTCTAACAAAAAAATTTTATTACTAATCTTTTTATAAAATTGAAATTTAATAAAATAATATTAGAAAATTAGAAAAAATAAATAGCTAGGTATAATAGTTTTATTGATATTTTATGAAACTAAATATCCCTTTTTATATTAAATTAAGTAAAGACAAAATTTTAAAGAATAAATTTATAAAAAATTATTCTTTTGTTTTATCAGGTAATGGAGTTGGTTCACTTTTAGAAATTTCCATTTCTATCAGATTAGCTTTAGCTTGAGAAGAATTTTTGTTAAAATTGCTAGACTTCGTATTGTAATACTGAGAAGCTTTATCATCACCAGCATATACTGGTGGAGAAGGAGGTGTAGATTTTTTCTCTATTTGTAATGTTAGTATTTGTTGCCAGCTTGGAGGATTAGTTGTTAAATCTTCTAATCTTTTTACTAATTGATTTATTTCTGATTTTTCATTAGCATCAGTGATATTGTTTAGAGGTAGGTCTGGAATTACAAGAAAATTTTCATAAGAGTAAACTATAATATCAACAATAGATTTAGCTTCTATTGAACTCACTTGTACATTTAATATTTGGGGATTAATTTTTAAATAGGTGCCGATTCTAGTTTTAGTATCGTCGTTAATTGAATTTTGCCCATTTAAAAAAATGCTCAAAAATAAAATTACATTTAATAAAAATAACTTTTTCATATATTTATCTTTTTAATTCTACAACATGAAGCTGATGACCATAGTAGGTCATACCACCGCTAGGATAATAGGTTTTAAGTTCATAGATATGATCACCTGCCGGTGGCTCATCCATCCATTGGATGTGTACTGTTTTATCTTCATCTACAAATGATATTTCACTAATTTCACATAGTAATGTGCCATCTCTATAAATATAAAAGCAAACATATGTGTCAGTATCAGTTTTATAATAATCGCATTCACCGTGTATCCATACTATACTTTTTTCTTGTCCAGTACCATGTGTAGTAATATTAACTGTACGCAGTAAAAAATCGCCCGTAAAATAAGGAGTAGAGGATTGTCCATAGCTAATTTCTTGATTATAAAAATCTCCAATTAATTTTAACGAGTAGAGTGCATTATCAGTAGATCCATCATAAGTATATGAACGGGTAGCTAACTCAGCTCTCACAGTACCAAGAGAATTAGAACCTATGACACCAACACTATTTACGTAATCTAAGTAGTTGTATCCAGCTATAGCTGCGGTGTATTCATTGCCCCAAAAAGAATAACCTTTAATAGCAGCATCTATTCCAGTATTAGACCACGAAGTACCACCATTAGTACTACCACTTGCCCCATAACGGTAGCTATAAATACCAGTTTTATTTGCCCCATAACTAGTGCCAGGTCTATATACATATAATTTGTAATTATCATTTGGCGTCGCACCTATTCCTATATTTCTATTATTATTTTCTATAATATCTGTGCATACGCCGCTAGAGCCATCAGATTTAATAAGATAATCTGGAGAGCTACAATTTAACCCACTTGGTATGGTACCAGTAGCGAAGCGCATCCATTGACTTCCATCCCAATAATAATAACCTGCAGGCGATAATCCACCTGTCCCTGTATTATATACCAAAAGACTATTAGCTGGAGATGGAATAGTTGTTTGGTCAGTTGAACTCGTAAGGGCTACTCGTGGTATTAGAAGTCCTTTATCTGTAAATCGAATTTCTAACCCAGCAGAAGCATCAGGTGTAAATGTACTAACACCTATTCCTACATTTTGTGCTTTTAAAATATTTCCCATTAATAATGAGATTAACACGATCAAAATAATTACTGATTTTTTCATAATTTTTTTATATTATTTTTTACAAAATTATATATTTTTTTTAATTTAAAGATAATTTATTTTTAAAAATTATCTTTTTCTATTAAAATTTATACATTACATATAAATAATTTGATAAATATGAAATATTTTAGATTATTATAATTATTGAAATAGCATCCTTAATAAAGTAAAAGTAGAAACAATTTAACAATAATATCTTTGTTGTTAAATAAAACTTATATAAGCTATGATACTTCTAGAATCTCAGATATTAACCCTGCCCTTCAGGTCAGATTCATTAAAAAATATCAGGGTTAATATCTAATCTACTTTTCTTTGTCAGCCACACAAAGAAAAGTAGCAAAAGAAATGTCTGCGATGCGGAAATGCGAGTAATGATTTAAAAATTTAAACCCCTACAAAAATTTTTTTACATAATGCTGCTTGCTTTATTGCAAATCATTTACCAATGCAGATTTAGCAAATTTAAAGATTGTGTTGCAAGCAAAATCAGTGTTTCGCTTTGATACAAAGAGTTAGCATCAGGTTAGATACTATATGTGCTTTACAACATTACCACTTCTATCAGTTCAGATAATGTTGAAGGCAAGAAGGTCTGAGAATTAGAAATATGCCTTAAGGAAGTTTTGTAAGGTAAAAATTAATTATATTTTATAGAGTGTAATATGGCTTCTAAATCCATCATTAGATTTCTTTTAGGTTCATTTGGGTAATATACATATGCATATACTGTTATTAGACTGGATTTATCTTTACTTATAAAAGTATGAGATCTAAATGGACCACCCATAAAATCTCCTTCTACGCCCCATAATCCTGAAAACACTATTCTTTCGATGTCATTAATTATTACTCTATCCACTTTTACCTTAATCACACTATCATCTATTTTCATATAAGTACCTTCGAATTGTCCAGGAATTTGTAATTTAAGAGTATTATCTATCCAAGATCTAATATGTGCAGGATTAAATTGATTTTCTTTATTAAAAGGTTCTTTCATAAAGATCAATGCTTGGCTATAATCATTAGTTTCCATTCGTAACCACATAAAATCATTAGTTGATTTAGCTTCGAAAAATAAATTTATTAATTGTAAATCTATGCCATAATTTTGGCTAATTTTTTTCTTTAAATCTATTGCTGGAGATTTACTCATTATTTCATATATTCTGCGAAATTCAGTATTAGTGAGTGCTTGTAAAATCACTTTTTCTGATTTTTGTATCAATTTTTGTGCACTATCAGGATTTGATGTACGAATAAATAAAATAGTTTGTGGTGTGGCAAAGACATCTTCACTTTTAAAAATTCCTTCTTTTTTAACAGTATCTGAAATAATCAAATAGATAATATTTCTATTTTTCTTTAGTAAATCATTAAGGTTCCCCTCTGTTACATATGATACGTCAAATAATTGTTCTGATTGTGGCATACCATAGATTTCTTGAGTTAGTATAGAATCAAGTGTTTTAGCTGCTTTAGTTTTAGATACCCCATCTCTCACTACAACTATAACACTATTAATATTACCTATAGATACAGGCATTTTTCTTTGCTCTGTACAGCTAATAAATAAAATTGATATTAAAAAAATTAAAATGGAATATTTTTTCATGGGATTTTGAGTTTTTGTCCTACATAAATTTTAGTTGATTTTAAATTATTAGCCTTCTTAATAGCATCAACGGTAGTATTATATTTGTTTGCGATGCTAGAAAGCGTTTCTCCACTTTTAACAACATGTATTTGCTGTGTATCAGTCTTACTACTAGTTTGTTTAGTTGGATTAATTGTTAATTTTTGACCAATAGATATTTTATCACTCGATAAATTATTCCAATTTTTAATATTATCAACACTAACTCCATATTTACTAGCAATGCTAGAAAGTGTTTCTCCACTTTTAACAACATGTATTTGCT
>JASEGF010000178.1 GCA_030017935.1 Bacteroidales bacterium
TTCAAATATTGTTAAAAACAAAAAAGCGGAGCCAAAGGCTCCGCTTTTTTTATATAGTTTCTCAAAAATTTTTATTGTAATTTTGTTTTAAATTATTCTAAAAATGAAAAAATTATTTATCTCAATATTTATTTTCCTTTCTATCAATGTTTTTTCGCAGGTGGATGCTTTACATTATAATATATATTTAGATTCTGTAGATTTTACAAATCAGCAAATATTTGGTAAAACTAATGTAATATTATATGTGGGGACAAATCAAATAAATGAAATACAATTAGATTTATTAGAATTAGTTGTAGATTCTATAAAAAGTGAAGATACATTGTGTAACTTTAATTATGACAATAGCACTATTACTATCTATGGAGCATTTTCTGATACAGTGAATATTACAGTGTACTATCATGGGCATCCTACATTAGATGTCAGCGAATGGGGCGGTTTTTATTTCAGTGGAGAGTATGCTTTTAACATGGGTATCGGATTAGAAAATATCCCCCACAATTTAGCTAGAGCATGGTTTGCAAGTATAGATAATTTCACTGTTAAAGCTACATATGATTATTATATTAATACTAATATCAATAAAAAAGCCATTTGTGGCGGCATACTTGTTGATTCTACTTTTATAAACTCATCTACTATGCAGTGGCATTGGCATAATCCACATCCTATACCAGCATATTTAGCTTCAGTTGCTATAGGGCCATATGTAGCATGGAAAGATACAGTACTGGGCGAAAATGGTATAATACCAATTGAGATTTATGTTCCCAGTAGCTCATTAGATAAAGTATCAGGAAGTTTCCAAAATCTAAAAGCTATATTTCATATTTTTGAGAAGCATTACGGTCCATATCAATGGAGCAAAATAGGTTTTGTAGGTGTACCATTTAATGGTGGAGCTATGGAGCATGCAATGAATATCGCTTATCCTATCAGCTGCATTAATGGCAATTTAACATATGAGTCATTGTATGCACATGAATTGTCTCATCATTGGTTTGGTGATTTAGTAACTTGCAAAACTGCTGAGGAAATGTGGATCAATGAAGGATGGGCGAGATTTTCTGAAATACTATTCACTGAAAAATTATACGGTAAAAATGCTGCAAATACGATGGTTAAAAATCTCATGGCTGATGTTTTGAGTAAAGCCCATATAGAGGATGGTGGTTTTTATTCCTTATGCGATATACCTCAAACTGCTACCTATGGTACAACTGTTTATGATAAAGGTGCATTGATAGCTAATACGTTAAGAAATTATTTAAATGATTCAATATTTTTCGGTGCTACTAAACATTTTCTTAATCAATTCGCATGGAGTAATGCCTCTTGTAATGATATGCAAAATAGTTTCGAACAATATACGGGTAATTTTTTAACAAATTTTTCCCAAAATTATTTGTATAATACTGGTTCACCACATTATAGGATTGATACATTTAGGGTATATCACAACTGTGGAGTTAATTTCATTCAGCTTTATACTTCTCAGCATAGATTTGGTGGTGATTTTTTGACAGAGAGTGATTCGATTGAAATTTGGCTATGGGGACCAAATAGAGAAATGGATTCTTTGAAAATTAATTTAGGATTTATTAATGGTATTACTAGCTTTAATAATATTATAGCTCCAGTAGATATATGGATAGATCCTAATCAAAAAACGGCAGATGCTATTATTAATGGTTATACAGTGATGAAAAACACTAACAATTATTCTATACCTAATACTAATGTTACTATCACTCCCACATATCTTGCAGATTCTCTAGAGGTTTTTGTAGAGCATCATTTAATAGGTCCTGATCAATTATTCAAAGATAATCCTATCTACAGAGTATCTCCAAATCATTACTGGACATTACACATACCATATTTATATAATAGTAGAGTGAAAGCTAGGTTTCTATACAATAGATCACAATATAACACAAGCGATCCTTCTGATTTTCCTCTATTGAGTACTAGCTCTTCGGTGGATTCTCTTGTATTAGTTTATAGAAAAAATAGTCGTGAGCCATGGCAGATAGTTAATTTTACAAAATCTGGGAATCAAATGGCTGGTTATCTACTCACAGATAATGCTAAACCCGGCGATTATGCTTTCGCTGTTAGTGATCCTGGAGTAGGTACTAATGATATATTAAATGATAATCCATATTTCGAAATTTATCCTAATCCAACGTTGGACTATGTCAACATACAAAGCAGTAGTCCTGGAACAGTACAAATATTCACTACTTTAGGTGAGTTAATATATGAGCAAAATATTGATAATGAATTAATTATTCATTTAAAAAGCAAAGGAATATTTATAGTAAAATTTATTGATAATAAAAACTTATATAGTCAGAAAATATTAATAGTCAATTAATTAGCAATTAATAAATTTGTTAACTAAATCGTTTATAAGTTTAGTTTTTTCTGGTTCAAGGGTAGTTTGTATTTTTTGACTTAGATTTTCATCATTAAAAGCTTGTAATTTCTTAATTTGATAATCTATAACTTCTGAAGGGAAGACATCATTTTTAGTATAACTAGCTTTTTGTTCTTGCAATTTTTTACTAGATTCTACGCAAGAGGTTGGTAAATTGGGCAATTTATCAGCAACATCTTTATATTCTTCTCTAAAAATATTTCCTTCTATTTTGAATTTATCAGCTATTTGTAGAGCATCTGGATTATTCAATCCTTCTCTAACAGCTACAGCCAATGCTGAAATAAGTAGATAAATATCTGCAGAGCCATCAGGAACACGAAATTCGAAAGTTGGTTTTTGAGAAACATTCACATTAGAAGGTTCTAATCCTTCATTAGTTATTTTGAACATCTCTACAGCATTTTTACTCCAACCTAGAGGTACTCTAACAAGAGCACTTCTATTACGTTCGCCCCAGCAAATTTTAGTAGGAGCTTCTTGATTGGGCTCTAATCTTAAATAACTTGTAGGAACGCAATTGCCAAAAGCCGTAAGTGATGGAGCTAATTCCATAATGCCAGCAATAGCTTTTTTACTAAATTCACTTACTTCACCATTTTCATTGAAAACAATATTTTTGCCATCTTTGAGCAATTTCATATGTATATGCATACCGCTTCCAGCTTTGCCAACAGTGATTTTAGGAGCGAAACTTACTTGTACACCATATTTATATCCTAGAACTCTCAATACCCATTTAGCTGTTATTAACTGTATAGCAGCATCATCTAGGGCTACTGGCAAAAATTCAATTTCATTTTGTTCATAGCAATATTTATCGTCTGTGAAATTACCCACTTCGCTATGAGCATATTTAATAGAGGCTCCCATTACTTTCAAACAATTGAGAGCTTCTAATCTCAAATCTTCATATTTTATAAAGGGCATTGACTCGTGATAGCCACGCTGATCTGTAGCTAAATATAAAGACTCTTTGGGATAAATAACATAATATTCTAGCTCACCCATGCTATGCATCTCTATTCCTGTCTCTTTTTCTAATGATTTCTCAGCATTTATTAAAATATTTTCTGGTGAAAAAGGCGTAGGCGAACCATTTTTATCAAAATATTTACAGAAAAATCCTAAAGTAGGTTCTTGCTCAAAAGGATTAAGAAATGCTGATTTTATCTTTGGTATTACATATAAATCACTAGATCCTGATTCTAAATATTTAAATAAGCTAGACCCATCCACACGTTCACCTGCAGATAAAATCTCTCGCAAATGATTTTCACTTTGTATAATAAAATTTAATGTTTTCACTCTACCATCTTCGGCTACATAATGAAAATTTAAATGATTCACATCAAACTCTTTGGCATATTTCACTATATCATCAATTGCGAAATCCTTTTTCTCTTTGTCAATGAAATCTTGCAATGGGATTAATTCTTCGTAAAACATAATATCTTTTTTGCAAAGTTAATGAAATATTTATTATGATTGATACATATAGACAATCAAACCTTAATAAGTAATGATAATGTGCATTTTCACTAAATTACATTTGCATTGGAATACTTGTAGAGACGTTTAGATAGTATTAAAATATTGAATTCAAAATTTTAATATTATTAATGGCTTTATGACGTTTTGGATTGACAATTGAATTTGGGTAGAAAAAATATAAAGTGGATAGGTTATAACTAAGATTGAGCAAATAATAAAGTGTAACAAATAAATTTCCTGTTAATTACTTTTAGAAATAGATGTGTTGTAAGAGGAAGTGGAATGGGTGGAATTAATATATTGTTATACTTAACTATCGTTATTTATATCTTTGTTTCATTAATTTCCAATATTTGTCCCACGCCCATCTGTCGTGCGATGACAGGTTTAGTAATCTGCCAATGTCTGGATCTATCTTATCCTTCAGGTACTTATTCATCACTACGAACCACATCAAATAGCTCTGTAAGTACTTCGTAGCCACTC
>JASEGF010000179.1 GCA_030017935.1 Bacteroidales bacterium
TAAATAATAATAATCAAATAAGTTGTTGGAATTATTATGATAGCATTATAGAGCATTCTCAGACCCAACCTATTTCAGAGGAGTTATATTACATTACTAATGCTGATGTTAATTATTATTTGTTTAGTATTAAATTGAATAGTGAGCTACCACATTATCTGTTTTTAGAATTTTATAAAAAACAACCTTTCAGACCAGAGGGATATCTAGAATTATTGGTTAATGCTGATGAAGAGCAATTATTACCTGCACAGATAGATTATGCTACATATTTTAATAATAATTTATTACAAAGCTATGGTAATACTATTTTCCCATTGCTAGCTGATAATATTATACAGTACGCTCCTACAGGTAAATTATTTAAATATAATGGTAAATATTCGATAAAAAGTGAAATAGATAATGAAAAATATATTGTATTGGTATCTAATCATTCTTTGCCAAGTTGGATTAGCATTTTCTGTTATTTTACAATAATAGTTTTATTGTTATATATTTTTTACTATTTATTATTTAAAGGGTTTAATCTTAAAAAAATATTACGAAGTTTTGCTAGTAGACTGCAATTGACATTGATACTAATCATTACAATAGTGATTTTAATATCAGGCAGTATTTCTGTTAAATATTTACAAAACACTTATCTACATCAATTGCAAAAACGATATTTTGAACGTAATTATGGACTTTATTTATCATTGCAAAATGAAATTATAAATAATGACATTAATGCAGATAATATTAATTCTTTATTGTGGAAATATAAATATTCTTATTTTTCTGATCTTCATTATTATAATATTGATGGTAGGTTACTATCATCTACACAATTTTCTCTTTTTCAGAATAAATTATTAACCGACTTAATAAATCCTAATGTTTATTGGTATAACTATTGGCAAAATTATTGGTATTATACTAATCAAGAGAATATTGGTAATTTTATATATTGGAATGCATATTTCCCTATTTTTATTGATAAAAAAATTGTAGGAATATTGTCTGTGCCGATGTTTAATCAAATCACAGAATTAAGGAGTGATCTAAGTGAACTTATAGGCACATTCATAAACATTTATACTATATTATTACTCATTTCTCTCATTATCACTTTTATCATCACGCAGTACATCAATAGGCCATTAAAATTAATTAGCAAAAGATTAAAAACCTTGAGTTTATCTAGACAAAATGAAAAGATATCATATAGAAGTAATGATGAGATAGGTCAGCTGGTGCGGCAATATAATCAAATGGTTGATGAATTGGCAGAAAAAGCAGAAAAATTAGCTCAGAGTGAGCGAGAAATGGCGTGGAGAGAGATGGCTAAGCAGGTAGCTCATGAGATAAAAAATCCATTAACGCCAATGAAATTGAGTGTGCAATTTCTACAAAAAACTTGGGAAAATGATAGACAAAGATTCGAAAAAGATATAGATAAATATTTGGTTACATTACTCGAGCAAATAGAGCATTTGTCTGATATAGCAACTGCTTTTTCGCAATTTAATAAAATGCCAGAGCCTGTAGCTACTGATGTAGATATCGTTAGACTATTACAAAATTTAGTGGCTTTATTCCAAAGTGATGATTATGATATTATATTTATTTCGGATATAGATGAATTATTTATTCATGGTGATGAAAATAGATTAAATAGAGCTTTTACTAACATTATTAAAAATGCAGTGCAAGCTTTTGTAGATGATAGACGTGGTCTTATAAAAATTAATATTAGTTCCAAAAATGAAAAGGCTATAATTACAATTGAGGATAATGGATCTGGTATACCTGAGGCAGAGTTAACTAAAATTTTTGAACCTAATTTCACAACGAAAACATCTGGTTCTGGTCTGGGTTTAGCAATAGTGAAAAATATAATTAATGATTTGAATGGTCAAATATATGTGGAGAGTAGGGTAGGAGAGGGCTCAAAATTTACTATTATTTTAATGACATTGAAATAGACATTTAGATAATAAGTAAAATCAATTTATGAATTTTCTACGCAATATTAAAAAATGTTGTTTTTCAAATAAATTAAAAAAAATGGTTCTAAAACGTTTATTGTAGGAAAATTATTTTGGTAAATCATCTTACCACAAAGGGCACAAAGATATTACACAAAGTTCACAAAGAGTAGATTATTAACCCTGACCTTTAGGTCAGGGGGTATGAAAGAGAGATAAATGGGCTTTAGCCCTGAAAAGACAAAATCCCAAAAACATACAATAATACAATTAATTATGACCATATAAATAAAAAAAAAGAGCCACCAAAGTGTGGCTCTTTTTTAAGATATATTGTAATATTTTAGTAATCCATTGGAGGCATAGCAGGAGCTGCAGGTTTCTCTTCTGGGATTTCAGCTATAGCAGCTTCTGTAATAAGAAGTGCACCGGCTATAGAAGCAGCTTTTTCGATAGCTATTCTAGCAACTTTTGTAGGATCTATTACACCCGCTTCGAGAAGATTTTCGAATTTTTCTGAATAAGCATTAAAACCGTAATCACCTTTGCCTTCTTTAACTTTTTGTACAATCACACTACCTTCTAGACCTGCGTTTTCTACTATCTGTCGTAGTGGTTCTTCTAGAGCTCTACGGATGATATCTACACCGATTTTCTCATCTTCATTAGCTACATCTACCTTATCTAGTGCATCAATAGCTCTGATGTATGCAACACCACCACCAGGGATAATACCTTCTTCTATAGCAGCACGAGTAGCATGTAGTGCATCATCATATCTATCTTTTTTCTCTTTCATTTCTACTTCGGTAGCAGCACCTACTCTGATGACAGCTACACCACCAGCTAATTTAGCTAATCTTTCTTGTAGTTTTTCTTTATCATAGTCACTTTTAGCATCTTCAATTTGCACTTTTATCTGTTTGATGCGAGCTTCTATATTTTCTTTTTTGCCAGCACCCTCTACGATAGTAGTGTTATCTTTGTCGATAGTAACTTTTTTAGCTTGACCGAGGAGATCTAAAGTTGCATCCTCAAGTTTAAAGCCTTTTTCTTCGCTAATAACAGTACCACCAGTTAATATAGCTATATCTTCGAGCATTTCTTTTCTTCTATCACCAAAAGCTGGAGCTTTAACTGCAGCTACTTTCAGAGAACCTCTCAGCTTATTAACTACCAAAGTAGCTAAAGCTTCACTCTCTATATCTTCGGCAATTATTATTAGTGGTCTACTAGTTTGGAAAACTTTTTCTAGAATTGGGAGAAGTTCCTTCATTCCACTTAATTTCTTGTCATAAATTAGAATATATGGATCATCATATTCTACAGTCATTTTTTCAGAGTTAGTGACGAAATATGGTGAAATATAACCACGATCGAATTGCATACCTTCTACCACATCAACAGTAGTTTCTGTACCTTTAGCTTCTTCTATGGTGATTACACCTTCTTTTTTCACTTTTTTCATTGCCTCAGCGATAGTTTTACCTATTTCGGGGTCATTATTAGCAGAAATTGTTCCTACTTGTTCTATTTTTTCATAGCTATCACCTACTTGCTGAGATTGTTGTTTTAGGTTGTCAATAACAGTTTTCACAGCTTTGTCAATACCGCGTTTCAGATCCATAGGATTAGCTCCAGCGGTAACACTTTTTAGACCAGCATTGAAGATGATTTGAGTAAGGAGAGTGGCAGTTGTTGTGCCATCACCAGCAGCATCACTAGTTTCGCTAGCAGCTTTTTTTACCATTTGGGCACCCATATTTTCAAATTTATCTTCTAAACTAATTTCTTTAGCCACTGATACACCATCTTTAGTGGTTATAGGTGCGCCATAGCTTCTTTCTATAACTACATTACGTCCTTTAGGACCTAGTGTTACTTTAACAGCATTTGCTAATTTGTCTACACCTTTTTTTAATTGCTCGCGGGCGTCAAAGCCTAATATTATTTCTTTTGCCATAGTTTTATTTATTTTTAAAATGTTAATTAATGATTAAATAATTGCTAAAATGTCTGATTCTTTAACTATCAGATATTCTTTGCCATCAATAGTAATTTCGGTGCCTGCATATTTGGAATATAATACTTGATCACCTACTTTTACTGTCATAGGTTCATCTTTTTTGCCATTACCTACAGCTACTACTGTACCTTTTAAAGGTTTTTCTTTTGCTGTGTCTGGGATAATGATACCACCTGCAGTTTTTTCTTCAGCAGGTGCTGGTTCGATAACTACTCGATCTGCTAAAGGTTTAATTTTAATTTCACTCATATCTTTTGTTTTTTTTGAAGTTTTGCTTTTGCATAATCATTAAGTATGCCATATAAAAAAAATGTCAAATTGACATTTTTTTATAATTTACTTTTCTTTGTCAACTACACAAAGAAAAGTAACAAAAGAAAAGTCTCC
>JASEGF010000017.1:0-3464 GCA_030017935.1 Bacteroidales bacterium
CCTTAATGCTTTTTTAGTGAGAAAAAAGTATATATTGAGAAAAAAGACCCATGAAAATAAAAAAATATAAAAAATTTTTTTATTTAAAAATAATTATGTAATTTTGCAATATAAACCCCTAAAAAATAAAAAATATGAAAGGAACAAAAACAATTTTATTAATAGCATTAATGCTATGTGTGAGCTTATTAATGGCTCAAAAAAATGTTGGCAATGTTACGCCAATGAATCCAATTAATTTTTCTAATGCTAAAACACCTACAGACACTTTGATGCCAACGAGTTTTACAACTGGAAGTCCTGCATTATATGGGTCTCAAGGTGGTGGGTATGTAGTGGGAACTAATGCTTATGGTGATTTAGCTAAAGCTCAATTATTTTATGTAGATAATCCATACAAAATTGAAGGTTGTATAGTATGGGTAGGTGCTAAAGAAATTGCAGGTACTCCTAATACTACAAAATTTGTAGTTTATGCTGCTAATGGTACTGGTGAAGCAGAGAGTGGAACAGTAAATACAGCTCCTGGCACAGAATTAGCTTCTGTAACTGTAAGTATGTCGGAATTAGATACATCTTTATCTTTAGCTAATGCACATGTATTTACTCTCACTACTCCTGTTCCAGTAACCGATATGTATTATGTAGGTATGGACTTCACTAATACATATGATGATACTTTGGGCATAGTTTCTACTACCGATGGAGATGCTTTAGGAACAGAACTAGCATGGGAACAATGGGATGATGGCACATGGTATTCTATATTAGCAGCATGGCCATTAGATTTTGATCTTGGCTTTTTCCCTATTGTAGATATGACTCCTGACAACATTCAAACTTCTCCTATCAATGGAGTTATTTGTAATATCTATCCTAACCCAGCTTATGGTGTTACAAGCATAGAATATCAATTAACTCAAAGTAGCTCTAACGTAGAAATTAACATTTTAGATGTTACTGGTAAATTAGTAAAATCATTCAATGAAGGTGCTAAAGATCCTGGTAAATATAATGTAACTTTCAATGCTTCTGAGTTGCAACCAGGCAATTATTTCTATACAATCAATGCTGGTAATGGCAGTAAATTTGCTAAAAAATTCCAAGTGAAATAAGATTTTATAGAAATCTTTACTATGTTATTAAAAAAGCTGGACTTTGGTCCAGCTTTTTTAATATTTTTTTTGCATATTAAATTAAAGGTTATTTTTGCAAAAAATTTAACTAATAATTTTTAAATGTTTAGTAAATGAGTTTAGTTTTATTTATAATAAATCCTATAGCTGGTAAAAGAAATAAATTTCTTGTCATTAGAGAAATAAAGCATTTCTGTGCAAAAAATAATATTGATTATGAGATTTTTTATACTACTGGCAATAGAACAGATTCTTATGAATATATAAAAAAACATTTTGATAAAGATTTAAAAGCCGTAGTAGCTGTCGGTGGTGATGGTACCATTAATGAAGTAGCTAAAGCTATAGTAAATACGAATGTTCCTTTATTAATTATTCCTAAAGGTAGTGGTAATGGTATGGCTAGACATTTGAAAATGCTTTTACCTACTAAAGATATATTACCTGCATTAATAAATGGACGTATTATTGACTATGATGTAGGTTATTTAAATGATCAAATATTTTTATGCAATGCTGGCTTTGGCTTTGATGCATATTTAGCAAATTATTATTCTCATCATACTATGCGAAAATTTTTACCGTATATTTTTGCTGGGATTAAAGCTTTAATTAGTTACAAACCACATCGATACACACTAAAACTACAAGTAGAGAGTAGTAATGTTATTTTTATCCCATTTTTACTCACTTTCGCTAATATTAATCAATATGGTTATGGTATTACTATTAATCCTAAAGCTAGAACTGATGATGGTAAACTAGATGTAGCTATTTTCAGACCTTTTAAATGGTATAATGTTCCTCAAATAGTATTTCTATTTCTTAGGAAGCAATTAGACAAATCTAAATTCCATACTATTATTAGAATTTCTTCATGTAATATAGAATCTCGTACTAAAGAATTTTATCACATAGATGGTGAGCCTTTTGAGAGTACAGATACAGTGTTTAATATTAGAGTAGAAAAAGGAGCTCTACGTTGCTTATTACCTGAAAAATCTAATTATATTTAAAATTTTTTGTAATTTTGTTATTATTAAGCTTTTATGAAAAAAAATGAATTCTCTACTGATAATAAAAAATTTACTTTAGGCGATTTATTACAAGATAAAGGTTTTACAACTAATGAAGCCGAAATTATTAATCATTCTGACCAGTCTGCATATGATACAATTGATTATAATGCTAAAATACGTGTTATCTATCAGAAAAAAGGCAGAGGTAATAATCCAGTAACTATTATTAATGGATTAGAGCTCAGCAGTGATGATATCAAATCATTAGCTAAAGAATTGAAACAAAAATTAGCTGTGGGTGGATCTATAGAAAATGGGGAAATTATACTTCAAGGCGACCAAGTAGAGAAAACTATTAATGTACTTAAATCATTGGGTTACCGAAACGTTAAAAAAGGATAATTTAATTCAATAAAATATTATGAAAAAGTTTATATTTAGTATGATTTTTTTGATATTATGCCTTTTGTTGTGCAATTGTGGTAATATTAGTGACAAAGATAAAAGTGAAATCAAAGAAAATATACAGCAGATAGATGCTGATACTGCTAATGCTAGTGCTATAAAGTCTGCAGAAGAATTTTTTTCTGATACTTTAAACAATGACAGTCTATAATAAAGATGAAATTCTAAAATAGTGAAAATAAAATTAAACCCTATTACAGATAAATTACCTCATAGACACGCCAAGGTATTTTTACCACCTGAGAGTTTAGTATATACAGGGCTACTGCATGAAGAAATAAAAATTGATGTCATTCAATATGACATAGACAGCTATACAGAAAATATAATCACTAAGGTGGATGATTTGAAACAATTTGATTTCAAAGATAAAACCACTTGGATACAGATCTATGGATTACACGACGAATCAGTCGTTAAAAAAATTGGAGATTTTTTTAATATTCATAATTTAGTTTTAGAAGATATTCTGAATATTTATCAACGTCCTAAACTCGAAGATTATAATGATTACTTATTTTTAGTAGTTAAAGCTTTTTTCACTAATGATGAAAGTATAGATATATTGCATAGACAGATTAGTTGCATATTGAGTGACAATATTTTAATTAGTTTTTTAGAAAAACAAACTAATTTTTTTGACACTCTTAAAGAAAATATTAAAAGTAATCGTAGCAATATTAGAACCAAAAAGCCTGATTTTTTATTATATAATTTCTTAGATTTAATCATAGATAGCTACTTTATAATATTGCAAGAAATAGAGGAAAAATTAGGAAATATAGAAGACAATTTATTAGAGGTAAATAATAAAGAGCTAACCAATCAATTACATAAATTGAGG